>CBDTTR010000212.1:0-4287 GCA_965363405.1 uncultured bacterium
TCTTCACCATAAATTTGTAATGCCAGGCAAAATTCTCTACAAGTGGCAAAGGAAAGCAGAGGTATTCCTCCAGATTGCAGGCATGCCACTCCGCAAGCGGCAGGACCATTACATGGAATGTTGGACGGAATTGCGACCCATTCATCAGAGCAAATCGCACCAGACGTACAAATACAACATCCCCGACAACCACACGCATACAATTGAGCCCAACTATTATCGATAGCGCAAGGTAAACTTACCATACAAAATAAGATCATTAAGAGTATATTGAGTGTAGCTCCTTTAATAATTGTTTTCATTTCGCCCTCCTTTCTATTCTATTTCTTCCCTAATCAATAGCATAATCCCATCAATCAATTCCTTCACTTGTTCTTTAAACTCCTCATCTCTTCCATTGCTTTGACTACTTAATATTCTTCTGCTCATCTAAAATAAATGGTAACAGCTCTATCGCAAACGTGCCCGGTACTAACTCCGTACCTGTCGTTACCGTCACTGTTATTGTCTCCGTCTGCTCATAACCTACTAACCAGGCAGGATTCACTAAGATAAGTTGCCAGATGGTCGTTGGCCCCAATACCAGTACAGACAACGGAAATAGCGAAAACACTGACTCACAATATAGGTCGGTCTTGGATAATGCAAAGTTGGTTCCCTTTCCGTTAATGAATACAAACGCCGGAAGCATTATCCACCTTGACCTCAGCATGGTTGAGGGCACTATGGTTATGCTCTTAAATGTGACCACTGCTGTCGCGGTATCTGTGGCGTTCAGGTATGCCGTGTCGGTTCCCTCCGTGCTCCCTGCCGCGTAAAGACCCCTTCTGTCTATGGTCCCGCCAGGCTCCCCGATACTGACCAGATGTAGCTCCCCGTCACGCTTCCGTCGCAGTCCGTGTTTGCGCTGAACTGCTTCATCCCTCCCGGCATAACTTACCCCCTCCGCTTCTGGACTACG
The DNA here is from genome assembly GCA_965363405.1 of uncultured bacterium. GTDB lineage: Bacteria > Desulfobacterota > WTBG01 > WTBG01 > WTBG01 > WTBG01. The sequence goes on from CBDTTR010000212.1 coordinate 962, forward strand.
ATATTCTTCTGGCGTGCCTTTCTGTGGGGGTCTTTTTCAACAAAGATGGGCTCTCCGGTAGAAGGATCCATCTCCACATAATACATCAAGCTGGAATAGGTGGAAGGTGTAGGGGTGAAGATTTGGACTTGCTCCGGGTTGATTCTGAGAGTGCGGCTGGCAAACCGCTTCAGCTTCTGCATATCATTTTCGTTGCAGCCAGGGTGCCCAGCAATCAGATAGTAAGTGAGGTAGTGCTCTTTTCCAGCGGCACGGGACATTCGGTAGAACAGTTCTCTGAATTTCATAAGGGAATCCTTCCCCGGTTTTCCCATCATCTTCAAAACATTATCCTCGCTGTGTTCCGGTGCTACCTTCATCTGTCCTGAGACATGGTGCTCGATGAGTTCCCGCAAGTACTGCGTGCCATATCTCTGGTCGCTAAGCAGCAGATCATAGCGGATGCCGGAGGCCACGAAGACCTTTTTTATCCCTTGAATTCTTCGGATTTTTCTCAACAGCTGCAGCTGCCGCCGGTGATCAGCTTTCAAGGAGGGGCACACTCCCGGGTAGAGGCAGCGCCTTTTCGGACAATTTCCACGAACCATCTTTGTCTCACATTCAACGCCGTACATGTTGGCCGTGGGTCCGCCCACGTCCAGGATATAGCCCTTGAAATCAGGGTAGCGGGTGAGACGTTTCACCTCGGCCAGGATGGAGTGCGGGCTGCGCCACTGGATCCTCCTGCCCTCGTGCACGGCAATGGAGCAGAAGTTACACTCCCCATAGCAGCCGCGATGAGTGGAGACCGAAAATCTGATCGTCTCCAGCGCCCTTACCTCTCCCTGCCTCTGATAATAGGGATGCTGGGCTCGCTCGAAGTCAAGAGCATAGACCGCGTCCAGCTCAGCCTGGGTGAGGTAGTGGCTGGGTGGGTTCTGTACAAGGTAGCGTGTGCCGTGTTTCTGGAAGAGGCCTTTCGCGAGGAGCGGATCGCTGTTCTGATAAAAGGCATGGAACATTTCGATAAAGGCCAGTTTGTCTCCGGAGACAGTCTCGTAAGGTGGCAGTTCCAGATAGCTGTCTCTTTTCCCGGCAAAAACGTTGTCCCCGGCTATGTAACACAGGCCGCGAATGCCCCGCACATCGCTCCCCGCACGCAGGGCCCCAGCAAGCTCCACGGCTGCTTTCTCGGCCATCCCGTACAGGAGGTAATTTGCCTTGGCGTCAAACAGGATAGATGCGCGGACCCGGTCAGACCAGAAGTCATAATGGGCAATCCGCCGCAGGCTGGCCTCAATGCCTCCCAGCACGATAGGCCGGGTGTTTTTGAAAAAGCGCCGGATGAGGTTGGTGTAGACGATGGTGGCCCGGTCTGGACGCCGGTTATTGATTCCACCGGGGGTGTAGTCATCCTTTTTCCTTTTTTTCTTCAGGGCCGTATAGTTGGCTACCATTGAGTCGATGCTGCCACCCGATACCCCCCAGAACAGCTTTGGCTCTCCCAGCCGGGAGATGTCCCGGTGACTCTGAGTATCAGGCTGGGCGATCACTCCCACCCGGTAGCCAGCACGCTGGAGCACCCTCCCGATCAAAGCAACCCCGATGAACGGGCTGTCGATATAACTGTCTCCGGTCACCAGGAGGATGTCGAGTTGATCCCACCCCAGTTGACCCAGTTCTTTGCGTGTCGTGGGGAGAAACATTGCTGACCAATCTTTTCAGGGCCATCACTTGAGAGCTGCACCAAACCTTTAATATTTCCTTTCGCCCTTGAAGGGAGGACGTAGGTGATTAGGTGCATAACCAGCCCGACATATTAAGTTAACGTTGGTTAAGAAAAAGGTGTGCGTTGGTATACCCTTGACTTGACGTAAACCATAAATAAGTTGTCTAATTACCTACCCCCTTTATTTATGGAATTAAACTTAGAACGGTGGCAACTTACTTCTCAGCCCAAATATCGTCTGAGTTCTTTATAAAAATTTTCTCTTGTGCCTATCAATACCTCTTTCCTTTTATCAGAGATATCGTAAATTGGCATATTTACCAGAGAGGGTAAAAGCTTTGTGAGGATACTGTTTTAATCCATCGAGTTTAGGCTTAATTTTATCACGAATATACGGAGTTTTTTATATTGCTTCCCTGCCTTATTCGAAAGAGAGACACTATAACTCATTCTAAACTCTCAAGAGGAATACTCTTGCCTTCCCGATGTTCCTTCCAGGCTTCATCTCGCATTTTACCCAGGGCCCTACGTAATCATTATTAATAGCAAAAAGCAATCTCTCCTGTTCTTCCTCACTCAGTTTTTTAACCGCACCTACGATTTTTTTCAAAAGGCAAATCTACCATAATTTGAGGCATGGCTTACTCCTATTGAATTAATAGAACTTACTTCCTTATAGGATATAGTATAGGAAAATTAAAGTTGTATGTCAATAATATCTTGTATTGGCACAACATGTTAGGGAGGGTCTCTGTAGTCATTCTGTCAACCTTACTGCAATTGCCGAAAGTCGTGTTCAGACAAATTTCAGTTTGAGCTTCATAAGGCAGTGTTGGATATTTTGGCCTTTTGCTACTGACTTGGCATGTGTTCAAAGTTTTACAGTCAGCGTAACCCACACCAAAATCAAAATCGAGAGCAATATTGGCATATCAAGGAAAAGGCTGAGGGGATTATCTAAAGTGAAATGAAATAGCTTATCTATTTGAAAAAGTGAACAGGCTCTCCCATTTGAGCGGCCTGGTACCTGAGCTTTCTTGATTCACGTTTATACATATCCTTTTCCTCCGGGAATATGTCTAGCAGTTCCTGCCAAACACGAATACAGTTATCAATGTATTTTGGGTTGTATATCCGCTGTGGTTTTCCCACGAGTGAGCAGCCTTCGTTCTCTCCACTTTGATAAACTAGTCCAATAACACAACCTTTATCATCCAGGAACGGTTCGAAAGGGAACATTCTGCAAACCAATGCTCGCTGCGTCCTACGGCAATTTTGAACACAGGTACACATGGCAAAGATGTTATATGAACAACTATTCCGTACAAGTCTCTCATCTGACTTTGTTTGAATCGGCATCTTTCGCCAGAAAGATCCCTGTTTTCTGTGCCACTTATACTCATCTTTGAAAAGCAGGGGTACCACTCTTTCTTGATCACAGCAATATGGTACACCATCGTTCTGCTGAGCACAATGTTTACCACAGTCAAAGTACGTCATCCGTACAGACAACATCCGATAAAAGCGCCGGAGCTGTCTTTCTGTTAATTTTCTCTTCATAAATTAACTTAAATAATGCATTTTAAACCACAGATTCACCCCGTTAGATGCCTACTTA
>CBDTTR010000213.1:0-4280 GCA_965363405.1 uncultured bacterium
GTTTCATACTAAAAAGTTTAGGATAGGAGGTGGAGTAATCTTTAACGTCTCATGTGTATCTGAAGTTGCCATAGGTGATTTGGACGAAGCATAATGTAGCCAGATAACGATGATGTCATGCAAAGCTTTAGCGTTATCATAGTTATCCACCCTTGATCCAAGCCTTTACAAGAGACTCAAGTTCTTTATTTTTATAATTAAACCTAACCACAACCTCCTGCAAATTCCTAGGTAACTTCCTGTAACCCCATAAACACCTCCTTTTCGTTTCCTCTATACCATTCCGGATAAAATAATAGGGCAGGTTTACATGGAAAAACGAGATGCTATCGGCATCTCTTAAAACATCGACTCTCCTAGTGCCTCCTGTTTCATGATGGCTAACCAGAAAACAGATGTCATCAATCAATTCTTTCCTTACATTACACCCTTTCATTATTTCTTCTAAGATCCTGGCGCTATTCAAAGCATGAGCTTCTTTAAACTCATCGTAATCCCTGTAATCCTTACGTTTTACCTTCCGATGTTCAATAGCTCTTTCAATATCATGACCTAAAGCAGCTATTTTTAAAGCATCATCAGCATCAGGCTTTAATTTAAGCAACCACTCCAACGTGTTCTTTGCATGGAGCGGGTCTTCGGAAACAAGAGATTTTTCAATAATCCCCTCAATCGTCTTCTTCACACAATCAATACTATCCATTCTTATACAGAACTATAATCCTTCTGATATTTTCTGCATTCATCAAAATAGCAATTAAAAGAATTGCTAAGAAAGGTAGATTCACTATTTCCTCCAGAAATAAAAAGCCTATACTTAGTATTGCAAAAACAAATATAATAAATATCCTAACATCACGACCCATTCTAAAATAATGTCCTTTTGACCCGATTTTTTTCTTCATCAAGCCATCATATTTGTCAGCGGTATAACTATTCATGAAGGTGCCAATAATAGCCAGAAATCCGACGAAGAGATACAGGAGATTCCTACTTGGAAAATAGACGTAATAAGTCAGACCGAAAAGAAGGAAAGCGTCTGCATAACGATCTAAAACAGCATCAAACCATGCGCCAAACTCCGTCTCTCGGAATTTCAATCTAGCGATTTCACCGTCACAACCATCAACAATAGATGATACTTGAGCTAATGTTGCTCCGAGTAATAAATAAGAGTATTCTCCTAAAAAGAAGAAAAATGCACCTATGCAACAAAGGACAAAAGAAAAGAACGAAATATGATTTGGTGTAATACTGGTCTTTACAAGATACTTTGAAATCCTGGTTGATACTGGTCTGTTTAAATATCTTGATATAGGTCCATCGGAGGATTTTCCCAAAGTATCTAAAAGTTTACCCTCAGCTTTTTTAAATGCCCCCTCGTCATCCACATCAATCCAGAAACCATCTTTAACATCAAGGATTTTAGCCTTTCCCTTTTTAGCCAATACCATTACTCCACCTGTGAGGGAGACATCATCATTACCTGAGCTCTCTTCAATGGCGCTGAAGATTGCTGGGGAACATAGAAAAATACCAGTATCCCATGCATTGTATTCTTTAATATTCTTCCCTATATCTACAATTTTATTGTTTTTAACGACTACTTTTGTCGCATCATCAACATCAACAAGCTCATTTGCTTTGATATTATAGTCAACAACTAGTATAACCTCATCATCCGCTATCTTTTTATCCTTCAGTTTCACAAGTATCGATTCATCAAAGACATGGTCACTCATCAACAAAATAAAATTATCTTTAAGCATGTTTTTTGCTTTAAGGACAGATATGCCATTTTCTTTCTCCCATTCTTCATTTGTGATATGGGTTATCTTTATATTTCTCCTCCGGCTAAACCTGTCCAGAAAACGCCTTACCTTTTCACCATTGTACCCTGTTACCACATAGAAATCAGTTAAACCAGCCTTATTTGCAGTTAATATCACCCGTTCAATAAGGGATAACCCCAGAAGTGGAATAAGGGGCTTTGAATCACCCTTAGCCGACAGTCTCCTCCCCTGCCCAGCAGCGATGATTAAGCATTTCATGTTTAATCTTCTCTTTTTCCTTTAATGAAATCTTCTGTTAATCGATATGCCTCATCATCAGTGAACTGCCGTGGTGGATGCTTCATAAAATAGGCCGAGGGAGAATACAGAACACCTCCTTTACCCCTTTCAAGTGCCAATTTGCAGCACCTTATAGCATCTATCACCACTCCCCCAGAGTTAGGGGAATCCTCCACAGAAAGACGCAATTCAAGATCCATAGGAACATCACCAAAAAGTTTACCCTCCATCCTTAGGAAACAGATTTTGTTGTCTTTCTGCCATGCCACCCAATCACTGGGGCCAATGTGAATATTTTCATCATCCAACCGTTTTTCAGTCTGAGATTGCACAGCCTCAGTCTTGGACACTTTTTTGGAAGCCAGACGGCTTCTGGAAAGCATGTTTAGGAAATCCGTGTTTCCACCAGTGTTAAGCTGATAGGTCCGTTCAAGTTTCACTCCTCTCCTTTTAAAAAGATTGGTTAACACTCGATGCACTATAGTAGCGCCAAGCTGGGATTTTACATCATCTCCAATAATGGGTATTCCTTTCTCTTCAAATCGTCGGCTCCATTCGGGATTGCTGGCGATGAAGACAGGCATGTTGTTTATGAAGCCTACACGGGCGTCTAAGGCACATTCGGCATAAAATTTAACGGCTTTTTCAGATCCCACTGGAAGATAATTTAAGAGGATTTCGACACCGGATCTTTTGAGTTCCTTAACAATATCTTTTTTACTTGCCTCTTTTTGGTCGGATAAAAGAAAGGCGTATTTTCCATCGTAATTTCTCATGTGTTCGGCAAAACCATCCAAAACCCTGCCCATCTGGACGATGGTTCCCTTCTTCGGAATATTCTTACAAAAGGTTGTGGTGCAGTTGGGGAGTTGAAAAACCGCTTCTGATACATCCTTTCCGACTTTTCGTTTGTCTATGTCGAATGCAGCTACTACTCTAATATCATAGGGCTTGTAGCCGCCGATGTCATAGTGCATCAATCCAATGGCCTCTTTGCTATCTTTGTCTTTATAGTACTCGATACCTTGAAGCAAAGCGCTGGCACAGTTACCAATCCCCACGATACCGATTTTGATTTTCTCCATAAACAATCGCCTCCCTTTATTTAATTTTATTTTGTAAAAACCGAGGTTATGCAGTTGGTTGAACTTTAATCATCTTTTACCACCTTAGAAATTAAATCCAAAAGGACTTTATGTCTTAATCAGGTCTTCACTCCTCACGAATGGACAGAGTGTATATATTATTTTAGTATATTAGAATTTTGTCCCCCAAAAACTCTCGAAGTTACTGTAAATCAACCCCGTTCTCCAACAAATAAGTCGCAGGTAGTGGATGGAAATCATTGAAGCGGTACTCTAAATATGACGGTAAACCAAAAACACTAAATATGGCAGGGTCATATAAATAATATAGAATAAATTTTGGGGGAAAACAACAAGAGATGGAACCGTTTGACAAAGATAGAAAAAGAGGGAAAAACCCGTTTGACTCCATTGATGATTTTGATCGGATATTCGATGAAATGGAAAAAATGTTCGAAAGCACTAATTTTAGAGAATGGGTTAAAGAAATACTCCGTGATAGTTCAGGACCAAATAAACGATTTATACACCGGCTCGGAATAGATATAGTACCTGTAGGGAAACCAAGGGTTCAGAGATTCTGCAACTGTTCGTTTAAAAATCCAAAGGGAGAGCCGATGAGCTACAAAGAACCTGAGCCGTTGACTGACATCATCGAGGGGGATGAAGAGGTTGCTGTAACCGTTGAAATCCCTGGTGTTGGAAAAGAGGACATAGATCTTGATGTAACTGAGGATACCATAGAGATAACAGCCTGCGGGCCCGAGAGGGAATACCATGAACTTATTGATTTGCCCTGTGTCATCAAGCCAAAGACGATGAAGGTCACTTATAAAAACGGTGTTCTTGATGTCGTGGTAAAGAGAAAGGAGAAAAAGAAAACCGGTAGAGGTTACAGGGTAGCTATAGATTAGTTGCCCTTTTTGAATGCTCGTTATTGGTAGGGAATATGAGAATTAGAAATATCCAGCTCAAGTCTATTGAAGCAAGGCGGTATATGGACGTGGACAGTCGTCCTAAGCAGGTTCGTATTAACCATAATAGTACCATCACTAAAATTCATGATATAAAAATTAAACAGGCTACCATTGATTTTCAATATACTGCAAGTTATGGTCCTGTG
>CBDTTR010000214.1:0-4248 GCA_965363405.1 uncultured bacterium
TGTTCCCAGGACACCCAGGAAAAAATCAAAGGGCTGATCAAAGAACACAATCTAAACCGGGTGGTTGTTGCTTCCTGCTCTCCACGTACACACGAACCCCTCTTCCAGGAAACCATACAAGAGGCGGGACTCAATCGCTACCTCTTTGAGCTGGCCAACATCCGCGATCAGTGCAGCTGGGTTCACATGAAGGATAAAGAAGGGGCAACTGAAAAAGCCAAGGATCTGGTACGTATGGCCATAGCACGAGCGGGACTCATTGAACCACTTAAGAGTCTAACTTTAGAGCTCAATCCTTCTGCTCTCGTGATCGGTGGTGGTGTCGCAGGAATGGTAAGCGGCCTCAATCTGGCAGAGCAGGGTTTCAAGGTTTATCTGATAGAAAAAGAAGCAGAGCTTGGAGGAATTGCGAGATCCACCCACTATACCCTTGAAGGTGGTGATGTTCAGGCTTTTCTTGACATGTTGATTGATAAAGTGCAGAAACATCCCTTGATTACGGTTTACAGAAATGCAGAGCTAAAGGAAGTATCTGGCTATGTGGGCAACTATACCTCAAAAATTGCCCTTGAAGAAAACGGTGAGCCTTTAGAACTGAAACATGGAGTTGCAATTATCGCAACGGGTGCAAAAGAATATAAAACAAGTGAATACGGATATGGAAAGGATAGGCGTGTGCTTACCCAACACGATCTGGAAGGTGAGCTTGTTAAGAAAAGCCGCAGGCTCAAGGGGATAAAGAATGTGGTGATGATTCAGTGTGTGGGATCCCGCAATGAAGAACACCCTTACTGCAGCAGGATCTGTTGCAGTCAGGCTATTAAGAATGGACTCAAGCTCAAAGAACAAAATCCTGACGTCAACATTTATATACTCTACCGGGATATGAGAACTTATGGGTTGAAGGAGGATTATTACAGGGAGGCACGGGAAAAAGGAATCATTTTTATCCGTTATGATCTGGAAACAAAACCAGAGGTAAAATTTGTAAAAGGAGAGGAAGAGGACAGCTTAGTGGTTATCGCAAACGACCCTTTCCTGGGAGCTAATCTCTCTATAGATACAGACCTTCTGGTACTCTCTGTTGCCACCGTACCGGCAGAAAGCAATAAAGAGGTTGCTCAGCTTTTCAAAGTTCCCTTAACCAAAGAAAACTTCTTTCTTGAAGCACACGTTAAACTGAGACCGGTAGATTTCGCCACTGATGGGGTCTTTCTCTGCGGAATGGCTCACTATCCCAAACATATTGAGGAGACCATTTCTCAGGCGAATGCGGTTGGGTCACGGGCGGGAATCCTCCTTGCCAAAGGGGTGGTAGAAGCAGAGGCGAATATCTCTGTGGTGGATGAAACTCGCTGCAAAGGGTGCGGCCTCTGTGTGGAGGTCTGTCCCTACAACGCAATCAGTCTTGAAGATCGAAAGACCCTGCTGGAAACTATAGAGTTTAATGCCCGAAAGGCCGTCATTAATCCAGCTTCTTGTAAGGGCTGTGGTTCATGCGCTGCAACCTGCCCTTTGGGAGCAATTTCTCCCCTTCATTTCACCACCGGGCAAATAGAAGCAATGATCGATCAAGCCAGCATTAAGATGGAGAAGGCATCCAATGAATGAAAATCAACCTTTTAATCCTCGCATTGTCGCCTTTTGCTGCAACTGGTGCAGCTATGCAGGTGCCGATCTGGCAGGCGTCAGTCGAATGCAGTATCCTCCCACTGCGAGGATCATCCGTGTTATGTGCTCAAGTCGCATCGATCCTACCATGATTCTGCGTGCCTTTCTCGATGGCGCTGACGGAGTTCTGGTAGCAGGGTGACACCTGGGTGAATGTCATTACCAGGATGGTAATTACAATGCAGAAAAAAGACTGGGCAAGGCAACCTCCTTTCTAGAAAATATGGGGGTTGATCGAAAAAGATTCAGACTGGAATGGATTTCTGCTTCAGAGGGTGCCAAGTTTGCTGAAGTGATGCAAGAGTTTACTGAAGAGCTTAAGTTATTAGGCCCTTTGGAGAAGAAAGGAGCAAAAGCCATTGGGTAGTGTGCTCATTTTAGGCGGTGGTATAACCGGTATTCAGGCGGCTCTAAACCTTTCTCAAATAGGCATAGAAACCTTTCTGGTTGAAAGGGAGGAAGAGCTGGGTGGAAATCTCAAGAATCTGGGCTCCACCTTTCCTGAAGGAAAGCAGGCCTCTGACCTTATTGAAAACAAGCTAAAAGAGATCAGATCGTCTCAAAAGGCAACCATCATTACAGGCGCAGAGCTCTCATCCATAACAGGAGAAAGACCTGACTTTAAGGCTACTCTTAAAACTTCTAAAGGAACACAGGAAGTAGAGTGTGAATCAATCATTGTAGCCACAGGTTTCAAGCCGTTTGATCCTACATCGATGAAACACTATGGCTTTGGGAAATATGAGGATGTAATAACGGCGCTTAACCTCGCCCGGATGATTAAAGATGGGAAGCTCTCGAGAAACTCAAATGGAAAAGAGCCAGCTTCGGTTACCTTCATCCAGTGCATTGGCTCAAGGGATCTTCATACTCATACATACTGTTCCTCTTTCTGCTGTATGTACGCTGTTCATCTGGCTACCGTCATAAAGGAAAAATATCCTCAATGTATGCTTAATATCCTCTACATGGATATTCGCACACCCTTTTGCGCAGAGCTTAATTATGAAGAAGCCAGAAGGCGTGGTGTCAAATTTTATAGAAGCAAACCAGCCAAAATACGAGCAGGTGAGGGAAGCAAGCATTTAACTATCCAGTTCGAGGATACTCTTGATGGAAAGCTGCGTTTCTTAAATACGGAAATGGTAGTCCTCTCCATAGGAGCATCATCTCCTGAAGGAACCGACTCGCTGGCATCCTTATTAAAGATCGACTGTGAAGAATCAGGTTTTTTCAAATGCGAACAATCACCCGTATTTACTAAGGTCAAAGGTGTATTTATTGCGGGTTCTGCCAGTGGGCCTAAAGATATCTCCTCCTGTCTTGCAGAAGGATCGGCTGCAGCAGCTCAGGCAGCCATTTTACTCAAGGAGTGAAAAAAGAACGTGGATCTTCGTCCTGAACTGAAAGACTACTATGGAACAGACAATGTGTCTGCCTGTTATCAGTGCGGTACATGCACAGGGGGTTGTCCTGTGCATCGCTATTTGCCAGAATATAACGTGCGGCAAATCATCAAAGACATCATTGACGGTGATATTGATCTGTCTAACAGGGCACTTTGGTATTGTACTACCTGCTATGTCTGCTACGAGAGGTGTCCACAGAAGGTGAAGCCCCTTTATCTTGTTCAGGCTGCCACCAACAGTGCCTTTAAAAAAGGGCTTGCACCAGAATCTATTAAAGAGATGAACAGGATTGTTTTAAAATGCGGGCGCAACAGTGAAATCACCAGCATTGCCAGGAAACAGAGGAAAACCCTGGGATTGCCAGAGCTAAAAGATAATGTCTCTGAAGATTATAAGAAGATTGCAGAATTAACCGGTTTAAGTAAGGGATTATAAATGAGCTATGCCTTTTATCCAGGATGCGTGATTCCCCTTCAGACACCTAACTATGAGGTCTCCGCCCGGGCGGTGATGAAGGCGCTGGACATTTCTTTTATAGACATTGACGATTTCGGTTGCTGTGGGATACTGGCGACTCCTCTGGACGGCTTCTCGATGCTTACCTTCGCTGCCAGAAATATCGCCCTGGCAGAAGCCAAAGGGATGGATATTATCGCTCTTTGCAACGGCTGCTTTGGCACTCTAAGTAAGGCTGCTCATCAACTCGAAGACGAGGAAACAAGAGCAAAGGTCAACCGCATCCTAAAAGAGGTTGGTCTTAATGTACAGGGTAAAACTAAAGTATATCATTTCCATCAAATACTCTACGATAAGGTTGGGGTGGATGAAATTAAAAGGAGAATCAAGGTAGGTTTGGATACGATCAAAATTGGCTGCCATCACGGCTGCCATATTTTGAAACCAACCGATGTCCTCCAGTATGATAAAGAAGCATATCCCCAAAAGCTGGAGGAGATGGTAAGTGCAACGAAAGCAATGGTGGTTCCTCCTCAAGGATTTGAACACTGCTGCGGGTCACTGCTCATGCCTCATAACCAGGATGCCTCTTATGCCTTCGCGGTAAAAGCAGTAGAGCAGAAAGGTGATGTGGATGCTATTATAGTCAACTGCCCAGGATGTTTCAGGCAACTGGATTTAGGGCAGATTATGGCTAAGAGGAAGTTTAACA
>CBDTTR010000215.1:0-4212 GCA_965363405.1 uncultured bacterium
TAATGGTAGTAGTATACAGATTTAGAGGTCAATCGCAGATACAAGATGTAGTATGTTGGGATAAAAGAAAACTAGAGCATTTTTAAGGGTATTCTCAACAAAAACTCATCCCATTGTAAATCGTGCACCTTCAATGTTAACGGTCTCACCAATGGTAGGTGGTGTAAAAGGAACATATCCGTTATCCTGCCAATAAAACCAAACCAGACTTGCGTCTTCCAAAGGAACTGAAAAACGGAATTTTGCCGCAGATGGTAGTCCTTCCCTTACTTCTAGTACGTCAATAGTCATATCCTTAAGTTCTACTTTCTGTTCTACACTCATAGAAAATTTGTTATTTCTCTTAACGAAGGGTATATCATATCCTGTAATTGAACCTTTCTCTGCACGAATATCGATAGTATATGGATCGATGCGTTTAATAATTAAAGGACTTTCACCATCTGCAAGTCCAATTAAAGGCGTGTATTCTCCCCGATCGGCTCTGTGTGCAAAAACGCAGGTCACAAAAAGCGTAGGTACAGGGTTATTGATGATCACGAACTTCTTGTTTTTAAACTCAGGGCCACAAGGCAAGCCTCTACTGACTTGCTCAACTTTTTGATCAATTCGAACAATTCCTGTTGCTGATACTACTAGACTTACCGGAGCAAGTACGAGATGAATCAGAAAAAACAGAATTAAGATTGTTCGGGAGGAAACACGCCAGAGGGTTGATTTTATTTTCCAATCAGACTGATCCAGCCAAGAAAACCATTGTGCCAAAAGTCCCATAGCCCCAAGGCCTACAAATAACAGGTTGCGATCATCCGGTCGACTTGAACAGATTGGTAAAAGGGAAAGGACCATCCCTAGAGTCCAGAATTGTGCGATTCGATTCCGTTTAATTAATGGAGTTAGGATTAAAGCAAGAAGAGCAATAAGAATTAGCCCAGCCCTATGCATAAAGGAGGGCCAGAAGATATAAGCGAATGATGGAGGTGTAGCCCATTGACTTAAAAGATAGACAGGTGCACGAATGTATACGGCCATAGTATAGGATAGTGGTTCTTTTATAGGATCTACATAGAGCGGATTACCTATGCTACCATAGCCAAAAACGAAGTAAATCAACCCCCAAGTGATAATGATACACCCGTAGGGAATCAAACTGGTTATACGGTCGTGTAATGAATTATCCTCTAGAAACAAAGCATAGGCTAAAAGGTATGCCACAATTGCAATTCCTGCTTCTGCAGAAAGAATTGACAAAGCGAAGCATATCGGCCCAAAGAATGCACCTCTTCGGTAGTTTTCTCTTCTCCAGCGATCATGGATGATAAGACACAAAATGCCAAAAACTCCTGCTATAATTGCATTTCGATTTGCAATCCAGCCAACTAAATTGCCATGAGTATCATCAACTGCAAAAAAGAGTATCGCCAAACCCGCTACCCAAGTGACTCCTAGTATACGCTTATAGAAAAAGGCAACGAGGATCAGAAACATAGCAAGCCATGTGAGGTTATGGAAATGCATAAGGAATGGACTTTCAGGCCAGATGAGATAGTCAAGCCAGTGACTGATCGCACTTAGCGGGCGTAAAAAGCAGATTTGAAAATTTTCTTGCGTATACCATGGTAGAAATCCACTGTTCATCATTTGACGATTTGCTTCAGGATTTCCATTGCTAAAGCAAAACAGATTCAGGGGTGAGGAAGCACATGAGATAGAATGTGCGTCTTTGAGCAAGACAAGTCGGTGAAAATAATCGTCTAAGATTAGACCATTCCATAGGGAAGGGATCATTAAACCCACTGCTAACAACGTTGCAATAACGGGTAACCAGGGATGACTAAGCCATTCTTTAAATCTTTTCATTCAATTTCTAAATTCTTTGATTAGAATTTATTTCCCAACTATAAATCTAGGTTTCAATACTGCAACAAAACTAGGCACCAGAAGGAGCCCTCCCAGCATATTGAGCAGTAGGATTATCGCCAAGAAAAACCCCATATAGGCTTGAAACATCAAGGGAGAAAACATCCAGAAGATAAGTCCCGCAGTCATTGCCAGGGCGGTAAAGACTACCGGTTCACCTACCGATGTCATAGCAATTTCAATCGAACCCTCCAGGTGTTGTGAGATTTTGTGTTCCTCCAAGATCCTTCCCATCATATAAATGCCATAGTCTACTCCCAATCCAATCCCAACCGCAGAAACCGGCAGCGTACTCTGCGTGATGGTGATAGGCACGGGAAGCAGGTTGAATATTCCTGTGGCCATCATAGAGAATGCAATCAGATTGGATACGATGAGAGGAACGGTTAACATCAACGCTGCTACTATTGATTTAAACATTACCCAGCAAATAAGAAATATAGCAAGCAAAGCCCAACCAAGTGTCCTAAAATGGTAATGTTCAATAACCTCATTGATAGCTGCCTGAACTCCAAAAGGACCTCCAGCTAACTTATACTTTAAAGGGGGTTCAAGCTTCGAATGTCTGTTTGTGTACTCCTTGATTCTGGTCATAACCGTCTCTATGGTCTGTGTTGTTTTGTCCCGGCAGTAGATTATTATATTGGCTGACTTGTCATATCCATCTACGTATCTATCTGCACTTCCTGGTTCGCTCCCCATTAAAAATCTTTTGTAACTCGCAGTAATTACTTTATCGCTTGTGGGGAAGAAAGACCAGTTTGGATCTCCCTCGTGAATAAAAGAACTGCCACCAGTAGATCTGGAGATAACCGATTGGGTAAATAACACCGGTTTCCCCGACGTATCCCGCATAAACCGCTCAAACCGGAACATATCTCTAAGATTATCCGCACACATCCTTCTTTGCTTGCCGGGGCATGAGAGAAGATCATCTTCCTTCTCCCCCTCCATTACTACATAAAGTGGACTTACGATAGGCATGCTGAAGGCAATTCTGAAACCATCCCTGTTGTACCTATGCCAGGGCCAGAGCAAGGAAGAACCGGGCATGGCATCTCCCACCTGGATATCTTTTGCTCCCCAGTACCCTAAAATAATCAATACAGGTACCATGATAAAGATTATCAGACTTCCCTTTCCTCCCATGAGAGATCCTACTCTAGCCAAAATTCTATCCAAGACACCTTTCTTCTCAAATTTTGTGAGCAGTTTAGAAGAAATGGGCAAAAAGCTTAGTACTATCGGCACAAAAATCATGGCAATGATAATCTGGGCAATGCACCAGAAAGTACATGCTATGGTGATCTTCTGTAGAATCTGGATGGGGGTTAAGGCGACAAGGATAATACCTATTGCATCAGTAGTGATGGCAGTAAAGCCCGGTTTGAACATGCCTTCGATCACCCTCTTGCAGGCACTTTTTCCCTCTTTTACTATCAGGCACTCTTCTGTATAGCGTTTGACTACTTGTACCGTGTGGCAGGCTGCCCGGGAGGCGACTAAAAAGGGAAATACCAAGATAAGAGGGTCTAAATTATGCCCCAGAAGACTCATAAGTCCCAATCCCCATACACCACTTAAAAGAGCTGCAAGAATTGGGAGCACCGTTGCACGAATGGATCGATACCAGTAGTAGAAAAGAACGAGCATCACTAGAAAGGTGATAATCATAATTCTGAGGACATCCCCCACATAGGAATCCACATAACCGAGATGCATGGGCTCTCCAAGTATGGAAAGGATATGATTGCTATCCTCGTATTTGTCCTGCAACCTGCGCAATTCTTTGAAGACTACTGAATAGTCAATCTCATCTTCAAAAAAGTCTGCCGTGATTAAGGTCTTTTTACAGTCAAAAAAGACAAAGCTGCCATAGAAAAAACTCCCGTAGATCTTCTCTCTTAGTTTTTCTGCCCCTTCTTGAGTCTTAGGTACCTCAGGCCACATAAGGGGTACGGTACGAAAACTCCCTGAGGCTGCCTCCATGAGCATCATCTTTTTTAATGCGATAGAAGCTATTTTAAATCGATCTACAGCGGGGATAAAATACAACTCATCGGTGATATCCCTGATCTTTTGAAGTGTCTTGGGAGTGAAGATGTCTCCTTCTCTTACCTGGAGCACCATAACCACAGAATTGGCACCACCAAACTGAGATCGAATCCTGTTGTGCAGTTTAACATACTCATGTCCCTGGGGAAGCAGGTCAGCGAATTTGGTGTGCACTTCCAAATCTTTTATCTTGTATCCGAAAAAAAGGGTGGCGAGAGAGATGGCGATGAAAATCAA
>CBDTTR010000216.1:0-4125 GCA_965363405.1 uncultured bacterium
TTTTTAAAATGATTGACTAATTCATGAAAAGAGAGTGGTTTCCTAATCCTCATTATCTTTGTTGCTTTTCATTTCCTTAGTTACGATTCCCACTTCATTAAAATACTCCTTCTTTGTAATGATCCCCTTGCTGACCAGCATTCTTATCAAAGCCTCATGCTGAATCATGTTAGAATAAGCTAACTCCTCTATCTGAATCATTTCCATCTCTTTTTGTCGATCAATTACCCGTGCCATCAAAAAAACCCTCCCATAAAACGATCATATACAAATTGTTCTTTCTCTCTAAAGCAGCTTCTTATTCTCTCAAACCAACCTCACCAGTTTCTGAATCATATTGTAGTAATTGAACAGGCAGATCGGGAATGTTGAGTTCTTCCAAAGCATCTGGATATCGTCCTCTCTCCTGCTTAAATTGGTTAATTCTTAACCTAACAGTGGGAATACTTGCTTGTAACTGGGCCTTTTTTGCTTTACTCAACGCATTTACAAGAGTAGAGGAATACTCTTCCAATGGATTCTTATCGCCTGATTTTCCTCCTTCTCCTTTACCACATCCACCAATAGGAGCCACTATAGAGAAAAGCATGATCAATAGGATTATTTTTGATATCATCTCTCCCTCTCTTGAGAAACCTGAAAAAACACAAAAACTCTTGTGGATACTAACACCTCAGATGAACATAGGCAAGCACTATATTGTTTCCTTTCCCATTGACTCATACAAGGTTTTCTAAAAAGCTCTTTACTTTTTACTAGAATCTGTTTTATATTGCACTAACCTTACTACTATAGGAAAAGATAACGAGGAGAGTATTTTGCAGGCAAAACCATTTCTTGCTTTAAAGATAACCCCAAAACTACAAGATGGATTGGATAAATGCAATCCAAATAATAAGTTTTATTTCAAGGATAGCAATCCTGAACTTCTTCAGATTATTACTATAGGCGTAGACAACTACATCGGCAAGGTCGTAGAGCAGGGGATTGAATATGGGAAGATCGAGGACATATGTCGAAATATTACAAGTATTATTCACATACTATGTCCTGATATCCCTATCTCAATTAACTCAATAAAGTTGCTTGCTTTAGAACCACCCCCTTAATTCTACAATACCATTTTCATTTAATGATTTGCGCAGCAGGTAGTATTAATCTATTTAGATAACTTTTGCAAGAGCCAATACATATGCCTGGATTAGGTAAGCTTATCGATATTAACCAATAGAGGGATCAACATGAAAATAATTGACAAAAGAATAGCAAATAAAATGCAGGAAGATGAATGCAAACAGTATGAGGAAGAAACACTAAAACACCTCCCGGATTGTGCTGAAAAGTATGAAGTTGTTGACATCAAACTCCTCATGTCACAAATACCTTTAAGAAACAAAAGGGAAGATACATAGGAAGAAACTCAAGAAAATGCTGAATAAACCTGGTGTTCATCATTTCCTTTTAAAAATTTTTATTATTCTGTTGCTGGCGGCAAGTAGTGCCTGTCAACTCCTGAACAAACAAGTCCCCATAAGTATGGAGTCAGCCATATCCCCGGTTGATGTCTATGAATTAATAGAAGATAGAAATCTCATTATTAAATACCATAACAATCTTGAAAACATCTATGACAATGTGAGAGATCGATACAAAGTTAGTCAACTGGAGTTTTTTATGATTTCTGGAATTTGCTTCCGCAAACTACAAATCAAAAAAACGTTTGACACCTACCTCTCTTTAAATACCAAAATCTACGAACTATTCCTTAATAACAAAACAGATTATGAGCAACGGCTATCAATTGTTTTCAATCGCTATTTAAAACCGTTACTAAAAATTACAGCAGAAGAAAAAGAGATACTTGGAGACATCGACATAGCAGGAATAATGATAAGCACACAGTGGAAAGTAAATAATCCCCTGGAAGGGGGATATGACATTATACTGCAAGAACAAGTTTCACTTGTATCTCCCAGGGAACAAACAGGCAAATACCTTAGAGATGAAATTACAGATCAGGAACTGTTGGATCTGAGCACTCTCATTGTCATTAATGAAGATAAAACCCCCCGCATCATAAAACTTATTTTAAAATAATCCCCTTTTCCACATATAACCTTGATTCCCCAAATTAAAAACCCTGATAGTTTATCCTACCAGGGTTTGAGGAAACCTTAGTCAGTCCCGTTTATAGGGTCTACTTCTTTTCTGTAATCAAAGCATTCCCTTCCCATTAAATAAGGGGATTTCCAATACTTTCAAATCGTTAAGCGAGTGAAATATTTACTTAACTGCTTTTCGAAGGTGAGCACCTGCTTTAAATTTAGCAACCTTCCTGGCTGCGATTTTTAGGGGCTTTCCTGTTTGAGGATTTCTACCTGTTCTTGCCTTTCTCTTTGAAATAGAGAAAGTACCAAAGCCCACCAGAGTAACACTATCACCTTTCTTTAAAGCCTTACTAATTCCATCAATTGCGCCGTTCAAAGCCCTGCCAGCTGCTGCCTTGCTTATTTTTGCATCCTTTGCCATCTTTGCGACTAAATCTGCTTTGGTCATAAGCTCCCTCCTTTAGTAAGTTAATAGGATTAATATTTCCTCTATGCTCAACTAGGCTCCATATATCATGGATACATTTCTTTGTCAAAAGTTTTTTAACTACTCATGCATTTTTTTGTGCTCATCTCAGTATCTTTATACAAAGACACCTGAACCAAAATCCGACACAAAAAAGAGGAGAACCTCTCTGATAAAGCAGTCAAGGTTGCTCCTCTTCCCTTTTTAGTCATAGAGTAACGCTTATATAACTTTCTCCTGTTTCAGCTTTTCTAAATCTTTATCACTGTATCCTAACTCAGTGAGGATTTCCTGAGTGTGCTGACCCAGCACAGGTGGGGCTGTTTCGACTTCCCCTGGTGTATCGGACAATTTTATCGGGATACCCGTTACTTTAACCTTCCCTGCTTTGGGATGATCCAATTCTTTCACCATTTCTCGATGCAACACCTGAGGATCAGCAAAAACCTTATCCACCGTATAGATAGGACCACAAGGAACGCCTGCATCCGTAATGATTTTAAGCCATTCCTCCCCATCTTTGGTAACAATGAGATCGCTGATAATTTTTACAATTTCTTCCCGGTTCTCCACCCGTTTGGCATTGGTAGCAAATTTTGGGTCGTTCATTACATTTTCCAAACCGACAGCCTTGCAGAATCTCTCCCACAATTGATCATTACCAACAGCAATATTAATAAAGACATCTTTAGCTTTAAATGCCTGGTAAGGAACGATGACAGGATGGCCAGAACCCATCGGTTGTGGTACCTCCCCCGAGGCAAAGTAAGCACCCGCACGGTAAGTAAGCCAGGCTACCTGACTATCCAACAAAGAAACATCAACCATTTGGCCTTTTCCCGTTTTTTCCCTGTTATATAGAGCAACTAATATTCCATTAGAGGCAAACATCCCCCCGGAAATATCAGCAATTGCTACCCCAACCTTGATAGGAGGACCACCAAGCTCACCAGTTATACTCATCAATCCTCCCATTCCCTGCAACACCTGATCGAATCCAGGCAGCATCCGATATGGCCCGTCCTGCCCAAATCCAGAGATACTGCAATAAATGATTCGTGGGTTCATCTCTTTTACACGCTCATAGCCAAGACCTAATCGCTCCATGGCCCCAGGCCGGAAATTCTCTACTAAAACATCAGATTGCTTAATCAACTTATGGATAATCTCGGTGGATTTATCACTCTTCATATTTAAGGTAATACTCTTTTTGTTACGATTGATGCTCATAAAATAGGCGCTTTCTCCCTCCACAAAGGGGGGACCCCATGATCTGGAGTCATCACCTCTTCCAGGCATCTCTAACTTGATTACTTCAGCACCCATATCTGCCAACATCATGGTACAATAGGGACCTGCCAGAGCTCTTGATAAATCCAGGACCTTAATTCCTTCTAACGCTTTTGCCATATTTACCTCCATCTCGCTCAAGGAAAACCTTGTTTGAGGAGCACTTCGTTTAATTATATCAAATTTTATTGCCCTTCGGGCTCGGCTTGGCCGAGCTCAGCCAGGCAATGACCATAATTTTAGGTATGCGAATTTATGATA
>CBDTTR010000217.1:0-4122 GCA_965363405.1 uncultured bacterium
AACGATACTGGATTTAACACCCCACATCTTATTATATCTTCGAAGCACTTAGTGTATGATATGTTAATCGCGATTTTGTGTGCCTTTAGGCTTACTACTTGAAGCGATATTGCGTAAAACATAGACAACAAAATCTGTAACTGAATTAAACCCTAAATTTTCTTTGATTAGCTTAAAATGGTTATACAGCGGTCTGGGAATCTTGATTGTTACTTTGTCGTTTTTCTTTATGCTATTCATTGTATGGGCTCTAATAATACTCTAATTGGAATGCCACTATACCATTGTATTAGAAGGAGTCAAGTATAATTTTTTTATCTGTTTATTTACAATGCTCAAGTTGTCTATTAGTTTCTGGACCCCTGCTCCCCGATCAGAGTCGAGGACAAGTTTCGCAGGGATGACAGGCAAGGATGGAACTGGTTGAAGAAACATGTTATTTCCGGGCAAGCAAACCGGGACAGTTGGTTTATTAGGAAAACCTTCTTGACTGAGAAGTTAATAAGTGAGAAACTAAAACAATTAGAGATTTTATCTGTTTAACGAAAGGAAATAATGTTTCAGGGGAATTTGCGATCATGACAGTTAAGGCAGTTAAATCATTAAGTGAAATCCTGCTGGAGTCTGGAAAGGTCAGCAAGGATAAGCTGGATAAGGTACTCACAATGCAACTGAATAATACCGAAGGGCTAGGTCGGCGATTGGTGGACTTAGGCCTCGTCTCTGAGGTTGTGTTATTAGAAACGTTAAGTGAATATTTAGACATACCTTTTGTTTCCTTGAAGGATTTTCCTCAACAGACAATTGTGTTGGAAAATTTATCAGAGAAATTTATGAGGCAGTATAAGTTTGTTCCTTTAAGTCTCAATGAGAATGTATTAACCATTGCCTTGAGTGATCCTTATGACATTTATGCCTGTGATGCGGTGAGGATGGCAACAAATTATGAGGTAAAGATAAACCTGGCTCGAGAAGAAGAGATTCTGGATGCAGTGGGGAAGATGTTCAATACTGATACAACTTCTATGGGAAGGATTGTCGAAGATATTGGGAAGAATGGGAAGGACGATTTGTCCATTGATGATGAGGGAGATGTTGACCACCTGAAGGATTTAGCCTCTGAAGCACCCGTTATCAGGCTGGTCAATCTGCTCATTACCCGTGCCATTGAAATGAGGGCCAGCGACATCCACCTGGAGCCTTTTGAGGGAGATTTTAAGGTGAGGTATCGTATTGATGGTGTATTGCATGATATGGAAGCACCTCCCAGAAGGCTTCAGGCCGCTGTTATTTCCAGGTTAAAGATCATGGCTAAATTGAATATTGCCGAGAGAAGACTCCCACAGGATGGTAGAATAAAATTGAGGGTGTTAGGCAAAGAAATTGATTTCAGGGTATCTACACTGCCTACCATGTTTGGTGAGAGCGTTGTATTGAGAATACTGGATAGAGAAAGTGTAGCTCTTGATTTGGAAAAGTTAGGTTTCCCCGATTATGATTTGACGAAATTCAGGGATTTGATCAACAGACCCTATGGTATTATTCTGGTAACAGGACCCACAGGCAGTGGAAAGACTACTACCTTATATGCAGCTTTAAATGAGATTAATTCTCCAGAAAAAAAGATTATTACAGTCGAAGATCCTATTGAATATCAGTTGGGTGGTGTAAACCAGGTACAGGTCAAAGCCGGTATTGGACTTTCTTTTTCCAATATATTGAGATCGATATTGCGACAGGACCCTGACGTGATTATGATTGGTGAGATCAGGGATGCGGAAACAGCAGAGATTGCCATCCACTCTGCTTTAACCGGTCATCTGGTTTTCAGTACATTGCATACTAATGATGCTGCTGGTGCCGTGACCAGGTTGCTGGAAATGGGAATGGAAAACTATCTCATCTCCTCCAGCTTATTAGGTATCATGGCGCAGCGATTGGTGAGGGTAATCTGTCCTGATTGCAAAGAGATCTATACCCCTGAGATGGGTGTTATGGAAGAGATGGGAGTAAGTCAGTCTGAGGTCAAGGAAAACCCTATCTTTAAGGGGGCAGGATGTGAAAAATGTTCCCACACAGGATTCAGGGGTAGAAAGGGTATCTATGAGCTATTGCTGATGAATGACAATATAAGAGAATTGATCCTTGAAAAAGCTCCCTCTAATGTCATTAAAGAGAAGGGAAGATCGCAGGGTATGCAAACCTTGAGGGAAGCCGGGTGGCATAAGGTCAAAGAAGGAATTAGTACTATCTCCGAGGTATTGAGGGTGACACAGGTTGAGTAATGGATAAAAACAAGTTTGAAGTTACAAGTGTCTAAAATGAGCTAAAGTTAAAAACTTTAGGCACTTTAGTTCACTTAACACTTAAGTCACTTTTTGCTTCATCACTCCATGTGCCGCAAGTTTAATAACTATTAGAATACTCTTAACTTCACAAGTTCTAGAATTTCCGAGAGGTTTATCGTGCCAGAGTTTGCCTATAAAGCAACGGATAACATGGGGAAGATTGTTGAAGGGTTAATGGAAGCACCAGAGGAGAGAGAGGTCATAAGTAAGCTGCAATCCCTGGGTTACATTCCTATAAAGATTGGCCATCGAGGTAAGGCCAGGAGCTTTTCGCTGGACATAGATTTAATGGCGTTTTTTAGAAGGATTTCTTCCAAGGATGTTATGAATTTTACTCAGCAGCTTTCAACACTTATTTCAGCTGGCTTACCTTTGGAAAAAAGTCTCTCTATTGTAGCTGAATTAACTGAGAAAAAAGAGTTTCAAAAGGTTATCACCGATATTTTAAGTGGCATCCAGGAAGGAATTACATTTGCCGATGTTCTGGCAAAACACCCAAGGATTTTTTCCAAGTTGTATGTGAATATGGTGAGGGCGGGTGAGGCTGGAGGTGTGTTGGAGATGATACTTGAGCGGTTGGAGAGTTTCCTGGAGAGTTCACAGGAGTTAAAAGATTATATAACCTCCGCTATGCTGTATCCCCTGCTGCTCACAGGAGTTTGTGGACTTACTATAATTCTCCTTCTAACTTTTGTTATCCCCAATTTCTCTGCCATGTTTGAAGATGTAGGAGGTAGTATCCCTGCTTCTGCACAGTTTCTTTTAGGAATGAGTGAGGTTCTGAAGAGTTATTGGTGGTTGATGGCAGGTGTGATCGGGGGAGTCTATTTTGGAATAAGAAAATATCTTGCAACTGAGAATGGGAAGTTTAAGTGGGATGAGATAAAACTGAAACTCATAATGGTTAAAACGCTGATACAGAAAATTGAGGTTTCTCGTTTCTCCAGAACTCTCGGTACCTTGATCAGAAGTGGTGTTCCTATTCTACAGTCTTTAAACATTGTCAAAGAGACCATTGGTAATCTGGTCATTGCCAGGTCACTAACTGGTATTCATGAGGGAATAAAGAAAGGGGAAGGCATCTCCAAGCCTTTAAAAAGTGCAAATACCTTTCCCTCTCTTGCGATCCATATGATTACGGTGGGCGAAGAGACAGGAAGATTGGACGAGATGCTGCTTAAAGTAGCTGATACTTATGATCAGGATGTTCGCAATGCAATAAAACGACTAATCTCATTGCTGGAGCCTTGCTTAATCTTGTTTATGGCTTTAATTGTGGGTTCCATTGTGGTTACTATGCTGCTGGCTATTATCAGTGTAAATGAGATTTCATTTTAAGCATAATGGAGGAAATTTATTATGGACAGGAAAGAAAAAGAGAAGAGAAAAAGATGGGTAGGGGGTTTTACCTTAATAGAGTTGCTAGTGGTCTTAGTGATTATCGGTCTTCTCGCTGCAGTAGTGGCACCGAGATTTATTGGTAAAGCTGAGAAGGCTAAGCCCAATATTGCACGACAGCAGATAGAAATGCTGGGCACAGCTTTGGATACCTATAAACTCGATATAGGAAAATATCCAGACACTCTTTCTCAACTGATTGAAACCGGTGAGGAAGAGATGAGTAAATGGGATGGTCCCTATTTGAAAAAAAAGGTTATCCCAAAAGATCCGTGGGGCAGGGAGTATGCATATAAATATCCGGCTGAACAAAGTTACGACTATGACTTGACTTCTTACGGAAAGGATGGGGAAGAAGGAGGAGAAGGTCTTAATA
>CBDTTR010000218.1:0-4113 GCA_965363405.1 uncultured bacterium
TACGATTGATATTTTAGAATTGAATTGGACAAGAAGTCCCTTTTTGATGACGCAAGTATATGAAAATCTTTTTTGTGTGTCAACAAATATCATGTTGTAAATTTCTTTTGTTCCATGCTTGATAATTATTCAGGGTGTTTTACTAGTCCCCAGGGCTATTTCTTCAATAATTTCTGGATTGAGTATAATAATCTCTTTTCCCTTGATGTCGATTATCTTTTCATCTTTAAGTTTAGAGAGATTTCGGATTACAGTTTCCTGCTTTATCCCTAAGTGCTCAGATATTTCCTGACGGGAAATGAGAAGGTTAATCTTTTTAGGGTTATCCTCGCAATTACACTGAGAATCATAGAGGTTGAGAAGGAAAAAGGAGAGCCTTTCCTTAGCTGTTCTTGTGCCAAGGGTAAAGAGAAGGTTCTCATTTTTTTTCAATTCTCTCGCGACCGCTTTTAATAAACTGAGATTAATTTCTGGTTCATTTTTCAGGAGTTTTCGGAAGTCGTCAGCCTTAATCTGACAAACCACGCTTTCCGTAATAGTTTCGGCTGTAGCTAGATACTTATCGCTGAAAAGGGAGTCAAACCCCAGAAAGCCACCTGTCCCATCAATCGTTAAAATTTGACTGCGACCATCGGATTGAGTCTTGTAAAGTTTGATGTTTCCTCTTTTAATGAGGTAGATGTTTTTGACAGGATCATCTTCCCAGAAGATGATATGTTTTTTGGGAAGAGTTTTTTCTTTAATGAACTTCTCAATTCTCTCAAGGTCTTCTTCCTTCAGATCAGCAAAAATGGTAGTTTTTCTTATAGTGCAAAAATTGCAGTTAGTAGCCATATATCATTCCTTTCTTGTAAATCCATAGGGCAAATTGACTGTCAGAAATAGTGATAAATCGATAACGCATATATAGCACTCACAGGAACAAATTGATAGAGAAAAATCTACGCAATTCTCTTTGTTCCGTTGATTTGGATATTCAATTATGTTACATATAAAAAGGTTCTTTTGTGTAAAGGTTGAAAAGTTGGATGTGGAATATGAAGCAACAGGTAGATGTATTAGATTCAAAATACGAAATCCGAAGCACGAAGCACGAAACAAATCCGAATGACCAAAATTCAAATGGTGGAAAAATGGTTTTGAACATTTGAGATTCGAATTTTGAATTTGTTTCGGATTTCGGATTTCGATATTCGGATTTTCTACAATGACTGTAACCTTTTGATAACAAGTTAAATTGCCAAAATCAAACACAGAATTTTCGAGACACCGCACTAGCAGTATCTGAACATAGGTTTAAAGAAGATTTGCGGTACAAATAGAGCTAAATACTATTATCCAAACATGCATATATTAGAAAAAAATCCAGAAGAATCAGTAACTAAAGAAATACAGCGATTTGTTTCTGAAAGTCCTGACAATCGAAATCCAGAGCTTGATGGAATACCTAATTTTACCACCCCTTTGGTTGGATTTGCCGATGTGTACGACCCTCTATTTTTAGAATTTAAAAATATCATAGGAGATTTTTATCTGACACCTCTGGAAATATTGGAGCGATCTTTTCCTGAACACAAAGGTTCATGGGATGGATCGAGTGTTGTCTCCTGGATTCTTCCTTTCAGCAAGTCTATAAGAGAAAAAAACCGCAGAGAAACGCATTGTTCATCTAAAGTCTGGGCCCTTGCTAAGACATACGGTGAAGAGTTAAATATAAAACTTCGTGAACATATAGCTTCTTTTATTAAAGATCGGGGTTTTATTACCATTGTTCCAACGCTATCTCCACTCTTTGAGGTGCTACAGTCCGAAAATGCAGGTTTTGCCTCTAACTGGTCAGAAAGACATGTTGCTTATGTTGCAGGACTGGGTACGTTTGGTCTAAGCGGTGGGCTGATTACAAAAAGTGGTATTGCCATGCGCTGTGGAAGTGTAGTAACCAATTTGAAATTGAACCCGACCAAAAGACCGTATAGTAATCATCATGAATACTGTCTTTTTTATGGTTCTAATACATGTGGAAAATGTATAGAAAGGTGTCCAGGAGGCGCTATTTCTGAAAAAGGTCATAATAAAGAGCTTTGCATGATTCATTGTGCAGAAATTATGCAGAAGAGTGATGAGTATGATACTGTGATGCCTACCTGCGGTCTATGTCAGACGGCAGTACCCTGTGAGGCTGGAATCCCAAAAATATAGAATATTAAGTAGAATATAAAAGGAGAAACAATTATGGCTGATGTTATTGATTATAAAATTTATGGTGACGATATGCAGATTGTGGAAATTGAGCTTGACCCAGGGGAGGGGGTAAGAGCAGAAGTTGGTGCTATGATGTATATGGTTGATGGAATTGAGATGCAGACCTCAACAGGCGGAGGTTTGTTTAAGGGATTTAAACGGATGATTACCGGTGAGAGCTTTTTTATTACTACATTTTTGCATAATGGTGAGGGAAAGGGACATGTAGCTTTTGGTGCACCCTATCCCGGTAAGATTATTCTCCTTGAGTTGGATAAATTGGGGGGGAGCTTTTTGTGTCAGAAGGATGCCTTTCTCTGTGCGGCCAGGGGGATTGAGATTGAAGTAGCTTTTACCAGGAAGATGGGAGCTGGGTTGTTCGGCGGAGAAGGTTTTATATTACAACGTCTTGAAGGTGATGGTCGAGCTTTTGTTCATGCAGGCGGAACCATCATCAAGAGGGAGTTAAAGGATGGTGAATCACTGCGGGTTGACACAGGTTGTTTGGTTGCTTTTCCCCCATCCGTTAATTACGATATACAATTTGTCGGTGGTTTTAAAAACGCACTCTTTGGGGGGGAAGGGTTATTCCTTGCGCGGCTTACCGGACCAGGGACAGTCTATCTGCAGAGTCTTCCTTTTTCACGCCTGGCTGATCGTATTTTTGCAGCTTCCCGCTTTCAGCAGAGAGGTGAACAAAAAGGGATAGGTGGCCTGGGTGGCAATTTGTTAGGAGGTCTGTTGGGAGGAGATAAGTCTTTTTAAACCTGGAAGTTTAGAGCCAGTTCAAAGAAGAAAAAATAAGATTCGACGATATCAGAAGCGACAAAGAGTCTTGCGGACAAAACTGAGTATACGTGTATAGTGAGAACAAGGAAAGTAAATTCAAAACCTTCTCCTCTGGTGAAACGGTTAAATGCACAAAGTAGCAATCGTTCGTTTGCTTTTGTCTATATGACCAATGAATGCCAGCTTAACTGTGTTCATTGTTCTTTCCAGTCAGGTCCGTCGCAGTTTCATACCCGCATGGATGAAGAAATGCTTCTAAGTGTACTGAATGAACTTAAGGGAATTAGGGATATTACTCTGACCGGAGGGGAACCCACGCTTCATCCAAGATTTAAAGCAATTTTATCTCGAGCGACAGATAATGCGAGAATAGTATATTTGATGACCAACGGTATTAGCCTGGTTGGTAAAGACAGGCTGAGATATTTGGCGAAAAAAAGAGATCATAATCAATTGGTGAAAGCGATAAAAAATTCTCTCGAATCATTTCCGGAAAATGTTCATCTCTTCTTCCCCCTGGATAGTTTTCATTTGAAAACCTTTAGGCCTTTTGGCTTCCTCATCCAGGGATTGTCAACATTAGCCAGGGAGTGGAATCAAGTAGATGATAAACCTTTCGTTGGATTCCTTTCAAATGAGGTTTCAAAGGATAAGAGTCAGGAACTGATTGAAAAGTTTGCGGTAGAATCAAGTGCTCATACGGGTACGGCACTTTTTGCACCCTGGCGAAAAGCTTGCAATATAAAAGAGTGGTATCTCAAGCACCCTTTAAACAGGATGCCTTTTGCTGGTGGGCTCTATATCAATTTTAAGGGGGTGTATTTGAATGAAGCCTCCCTTCTTATGGATTTACGAGAGTGTATTACAACTGACTTGAAGATAGGAGAGCTTAACAAAAACGATAGCAAGAACAATCAACTTGAGATATTGTATAAGAAGGTGAATTTTAGCCGCTGGATTTAGGTTAAATTGATACCTGACAATTATATAGCTGACCTAATTTTTGAGTTGCTACTAGCTTTCGTAATGTTAAATAACATTTCGGTTCCTAACTACTCACGTTTATGGTAGTTATGTTGCGAG
>CBDTTR010000219.1:0-4094 GCA_965363405.1 uncultured bacterium
GTCCAAAATCTTTTTTCTAAAAAAGTTAAAATCCTGGCTGGTTCTTTCCCTGGGGTAGGGCAGGTCAATGTCCAAGTCCAGCTTTATACTTCCAGGCCTTGCAGACAGGCCGAATACTTTCTGGCTCAAAAATACTGTTTCATCTATGTTGTGACTGACGAAAAGAATTGTCTTTCTGGTTTCTTGCCATATTTTCAAAAAGAATTCCTGCATGGAGTTTCGCGTTTGAGAATCAAGTGATCCAAAAGGTTCATCCATGAGAAGGAGTTCTGGGTCATTAATTAATGTGCGGGCAATAGCGACCCTTTGTTTCATTCCACCCGAGAGTTCGTTTGGATATTTATTCCCAAAACCTTTCAAGCCGAATTTATCCAAATAAAACTGTGCCATTTCTTTCCTTGTAGCCTTAGGAATGTTTTTTATTTCTAAACCAAAGCTAATGTTATCCATTACTGTTCTCCAGGGGAAAAGAGCGTATTCCTGAAAGATCAGTCCTATCTGACCGTAGGGTTTTTCTAATTCTTTTCCTTTCAAGATAATTTTGCCAGTAGAAGGATGTTCCAACCCGGATATAATTCTCAAAAGTGTGGTTTTGCCACAACCACTTGGTCCAATGATGGAAACAAACTTACCCTCTTCAACGCTGAAGCTGATGTCTGTTAAAGCTTCGATCTTTTCGTTAGTGTTGGTATTGGAAAATATTTTGTTTATATTAACCAGTTCTAAAATCAATTGTTCATTATTCATTGATTTATTGTAAATGTATTTTTATCTTTGAAGTATTTGCGAAGAACGCAGCGAGGAAGCAATATTCTTTACGACTAAAAATGAGATTGCTTCACTACGTTCGCAATGACATTATAAAGACAATAAATTTATGTTATAATTTAGCTCACTCTAGGCACTTTAGATCATTTTTCACTTGCTTTTAATCCATTATCCAGTATCTAGAATCAAGTATCCAGCATCAAGCTTCTTCACCTCCATCTAAGCATTTTGTGTTCCATAGTTCTAAGACAAGCGTCTAATGAGTATCCAATAATACCTATTATGGCCATTCCTGCAACAATAAGATCTGGTCTTTGGATATCCCTGGCAACCATAATCATATATCCTAAGCCATAGCCACTCTTTACACCGGTGAATTCGGCAGCAACAAGTGTCATCCAGGCTATGCCCATTCCTATTCTTAAACCTGTATAAATAGAAGGTGTAGCCCCCGGTATGAGGATTTTTGTATAGATGTCTCTGCGCTTTGCACCAAGGGTGAGGGAAGCATCGACTAAAACAGAATCGACAGAGAGAACACCTGATACTGTGCTCAGCAGAATGGGGAAAAACGCACCTAAAAAGATAATAAAAGCAGCAGATTTGACACCAATTCCAAACCAGAATATGGCAATGGGAATCCAGGCAAGCGGTGGGATTGGCCTTAGGATTTCTATCATAGGGTTTAGAATATTCCTCAGTGTTTTGGACCAACCCATAAGGATGCCTGTAGGAACAGCAAAAAAGATTGCAATAAAAAACCCCCAGAGTACGCGATGTAAGCTTGCTAATACATGTGGTATTAGTTTATAGCCTGGAGGCAACCCTGTTAGCAGTAAGGTTTTTATGCTTAATGTTACTTCTAAAGGAGATGGAATTTTATGTTGAGGAATAATGTTAAGTAAAGATAATAATTGCCATAGGAGTAATACAATAATTGGGACAAGCACCTTTAATATTTTAATCTGCACAGCTTAACTCTCATTAACCGTCTATTATAGTCTGAAAACTTAACAAATGAGTAAAGTTTTTTAAGGATACACTTACGCAAAGTGATGCTGGATGATGGTTTATGGATACTGGATAAGAACTTATAAAAAACTCCTATATTGTATCTATAGTGAACGACTTAAATAAGTTGACATTCAATAACCTGTCATTGCGAGCGATAGCGAAGCAATCTCATGGGATTGCTTCATCGCTGACGCTACTCGCAATGACATTTTGTTTTTGTCGTTCACTATAGTATCGCGAAACCTCGTCGGTTTGAGGCGAAGCTTCGTTAAAACTTAAAAGGATTCTACAACATATTGATATTCTTTCCAAGCATCAACGCTCAACATATAGATAAGAACACCTAAAGTTGTCTTAATTTATAGCCGATATGATATTTGTCTGCTGTACTCGTGAATTAAGCTTAGGAGTGTTGCCATTATATTTAAAACGCAGTCATTCTCCAAACTTAACACGGTAACAGCGGACTTTTTGATTTGTGGATGAAGAATGGCGAATATTGTTCAGAAGATAAATACTGCAGCGGCAAGAACAGTGGAATATCCCTTTTTTACGATAGCGGACTGAGTTACATTGGTGGTTCTAACAATTTTATCACTTATGCGATAAACTTCCTTTTTTTCATCCCAGCTTTTCTCCTCATCAAATTCAATTCCCAGAGTAGATGCCAGCATAGCTGCTGCCAGGTCTTCAGCATACTCACCGGAGACTTTCTCGGTTTTACCAAAGGCATGGTGTTCGCTTAAGTACCCGTAAAGATTTTTATCATTTGGAATAGCACAACCTATGGATGATGCGATCAAACGACTAAACTCGTTACTGCTGCATTTTGCTAATACACAAAATGTAATCTGGCCGGGGACCAATGTTGGCAGGCCCTGTTTTCTGGAAATTATTTTGCAAGCAGGTGGAATGATACTGGATACCTGAACCAGATTGCATTTTTCAATGCCTGCATTTCTCAAGGCTAGTTCAAAGGAGCGTAGTTCTTCTTTGTGTCTTCCAACTCCTTTGGTGAGAAAAACCTTTTTAGGAACCATTTTCAGCATAGCAAATCTCCATTATATTTAAGCAAATAAATAGAACCGTAGAAACAATATGCTTAACGGTAATACACCTTATACATTTAAATCAGACAATAAAATAAATCAATTCTTTTTTAACATAAGGCTAATTTTTTTTATACTGCCTTTAAAATCCCTCATTCCCCCACCTTCGCTTACAATTTGTAACATCCTGTTTTTATCTGTAACTTCAATTCCTGAAAGCATTGTGACACCTCTTGTAGAAAAAATATTAGGAAGGAAAGGTGTGGTAGCACCAAGAATAATTGTTTCCCGAGCATCTTTTGATGTGCTAATTAGAGAATCTATTGTTTTGTTAATCAAGGTTGTAGCCGATATTATGATAACATCACATTCAGGCAGCATTTCAAAGGCCTTCTCTGCTGGATAGAGATCAGGGAAATTGGTTATATCTTTTTTCTCAAATATGTAGATTTTTTTTGCTGACTTTTTCAGGGGTTCAATGAGCGGGCCAAAAAATCCGACCATTCCCACTGTATCACTGCTTTTAAGAGTAATGACATCTAAAATATCTCCTTCAATGGTATTTAAAATCTGTTTATTGACTATAGCATTAATGGCAGCAAGACCTACAGAGGATTCGAGCAAGTTATCTGATGAGGCATATCGGGCAACTTCCATGGCGTTTTTACCCTTGATTTTGCCAGATTCAAATGGTTTGAGACATGGAGATACATTGTGAGAGTGAAACGTATAGGCTAAACCTAATTGCCCATCATCCAAAAGCACCGCAGTATAACAAAGGCCAATTCTAATATCCTTGACTATTTTAATGCTTGCTTGATCTTCGATTACCTCTAGAATTTCCTGTATTATGTTTCTCTTGACTACCATCTGCCCCTTTCCTGAAATGTTTTCACAAATCTTTCAATACTCCTATCGTAAGTTTTTTCTACATCTTTTGGAAAAAGGCAGCCAGGCAATTCACCTGATGATCGGTGATAAGCGATGCATTCACAACAGATGCCTTTCTTGCTGCATGGTTCATAGGTGCACGTACAGTGTTTAAGATTTTCCTCTTGATCACATTGACGCATATGCATTCTCCTTTTTTATTTTGTTATAATAGTATCAAAAATACATAAAAGAAAGGAAGAATGCAATCAGTTTTAAATAATATTATCTGCTTATTTGGAAAACTCCAGTTAGATTACCCTGATGAAATTTTTAATAATACTGGATTCCCGCTGGAGTTTATCCCGTACTTGATACGGGGCGGGAATGACA
>CBDTTR010000220.1:0-4089 GCA_965363405.1 uncultured bacterium
ATGGCTTAAACTAAGACCTTGGAAATACGAATGTTTTATTCATTGGAACATTCTTGTTTCGATTATTGTTTCGCATTGATCCCTGCGGGAAGCTTCGCACGTGCTTCGGATTTCGAATTTTTGACCGAAAAATGGGGTTTTCGGTCAAGCACTAACATTACTATTATCACCTATTAAAAATCACCTACATATCACTATTAACAACCATAACAAAAGGAGAAAATGATGAAGAAATGGAGATGTACAGTTTGTGGATACGTTCACGCAGGAGAAAACCCACCTGAAAAATGCCCGGTCTGCGGAGCTGGTAAGGACAAATTCAAATTAATGGAATAGAGAAAATAGCTCAATGAAGATACTCGGCATACATGGAAGTCCAAGAAAGGAAGGAAATACTTCGCACCTTTTAAGAGAATTCTTAAAAGGTGCGAAAAACAATGGAGGGAAAACAACAGAAATCTATCTTTGTGATAAGCACATCCTTCCCTGCGTAGCAGATTATAGCTGCGCTAAGACAGGCAAGTGCTTTTTAAAAGATGATATGAGTGAACTATATATGCAATTGATCGAACATGATTGCATAGTAGTAGCTGCACCTATTTTCTTTTACAGTGTTAACGCCCAGACGAAAGTATTAATTGACCGCTGCCAGGCATTATGGGCAAGAAAATACATATTGAAACAACCCATTGCAGGTGGTGAGGTAAAGAGAAGAGGTATTTTTATTTCTACAGGGGCAACAAAAGGATCAAAATTATTTGAAGGAACCTTGCTCACCATGAAGTAT
This sequence comes from uncultured bacterium, assembly GCA_965363405.1. Classification (GTDB taxonomy): domain Bacteria; phylum Desulfobacterota; class WTBG01; order WTBG01; family WTBG01; genus WTBG01. Next base: position 788 of record CBDTTR010000220.1, read on the forward strand.
TTCTTTGATGTTTTGGACGCAGAGTTTTTCAAAAGCCTTCTTTATAAAAACATTGATGCAGAAGGAGACATCATCAAACACCCAACTGCACTAAAAGAAGCTTATGAATCAGGTCAGTCATTGCCTACTCTATAAATAATCATACAAAGGAATCTATAGGGAGGGAGTTGTATGGGAAATTCACACTCTAAAATAGAAGCAATTAAAATAGCCATGGATGCAGAAATGGAAGCTCACAACTATTATAGTCAATCCGCTCAAAAAACTGCTAATCCTAAAGGCAAAGATATGTTTAACCAACTGGCTGCTTTTGAATTAAGCCATTATAACAATTTGAAATCTCTTCTCGATTCTCTTAACGAAGGCACTGGTTGGATACAATATGCCGGAACTCAATTTTCAGACAGCTCCAAGTCTATGGAAGGGGAAAATTCCTCAGCAAAAGAAGAGCTAAAAGATGATGAGTTATCCATTTTGAGCAAAGCCATTGAAGACGAAAAAAAAGCTTCTGGATATTATAACAAACTAGCTGACGAAACAGACGACCCTTCCGGGAAAGCGATGTTTAAAAAACTTTCGGAAGAAGAAAATATACATACAAAAATTTTAAACGATCAGTGGTACAGCTTAAATAATAAGGGTATTTGGGTATGGGGAGATTAATAATAGTTTCTGCAATATCCAGCAACCCCCATTAAACCAACTTTGCGTTTTTTAAGGAGGCAATATTATGGGAACGATAGAGTTAAAGAAAGGCATCTATTGGGTAGGAGCAATCGATTGGAATATCAGAAATTTTCACGGGTACAATACACCACGAGGTTCTACCTATAATGCTTACTTGATTGTAGATGACAAAGTTGCCCTTATTGATACGGTAAAGGCTCCTTTTTTTGATGAAATGCTGGAAAGAATACAGGAAATTATTTCACCTGATAAGATCGACTATCTCATTTCAAATCATGTTGAGATGGACCATTCCGGTTCCCTGCCGCGAATAAAGGAGCTGGCAAAAAACGCGACCATCATAGCTACGAAAATGGGGCAAAAAGGGCTTACACGATATTACAAAAAAGATTGGCCATTTCAGATAGTTAAAACAGGGGACACCCTTGATTTGGGCAAGAGAAAGGTAGCCTTTGTTGAAGTTCCCATGGTTCACTGGCCAGATTCAATGGTAACCTACTCACCAAGCGACAAAATTCTCTTTTCGAATGATGCCTTTGGTCAACATATAGCAACATCGAAGAGATTCGATGATGAAGTAGGCTGGGATATCATCTACCCAGAGGCTGTTACTTACTTTGCCAATATCGTTATGCATCTGTCAGGACCCGTTCTAAAAGCACTGGATGCTGCAAAGGGATTAGAACTTGATATGATTGCACCCTGCCATGGAGTAATCTGGCGGAAAAACATAGAGAACATCGTAAAGGCATACTATTCCTGGGCAACGTTTGAAGCAAAGGAAAAAGCTCTGATCATTTATGATACTATGTGGGGAAGTACAGAGAAGATGGGTAAAGCCATTCTTGAAGGTCTGGTAGAAGAAGGGATCGAAGCAAAATTGATGAACATTACCCAAACAGGTAGAACAGAGATTATGAAAGAGGTGATCGATGCCAAAGCAGTGCTGGTTGGCTCACCTACCCTAAATAACGGCATGTTTCCAACAGTTGCTGACTTCCTCTGCTACTTTAAAGGTCTAAGGCCTCAAGGAAAAATCGGTATTGCTTTTGGCTCATATGGATGGGCAGGTGGAGCAACCAAAGCAATCACTGAAGAGCTCAAAGCAACCGGTGTAGAGTTAATTGAACCTGAGGTAAAGTATCAATTTCTTCCTGACAAAGAAGAACTGGAAAAATGCAAAGAACTGGGCAAAAGAATAGCATCCCAGATAAAGAAGTAGAATAGAAAAACAGGGGTTCGGGTACAAGGAATAGTTGTCAGAAGGTAACTGTCAACCGACAATTTACAACTAAAAAGAAAGGAGAATAATTATGGCAACACAAGTTGGAGAAGTGTATATTTGTGAAGTTTGCGGCCATAAAGTAAAAGTTCTGGAAGCCGGTGCAGGAGACCTTGTCTGCTGTGAAGAAGAAATGATAAAGGCTGATGGGTAAAAAGTAGAGGACAATGCTCTCGTAAGAAGTCAAAAACCGAGTCACTCCCGCGGAACCTGTCCTCGCCCTGATCGGGGAGCGGGAGTCCACAACAACCGGGAATCACTGGATTCCTGCTGGAGTTCACTACCCTACTTGATATGGGGCAGGAATGACAAATAAGGGGAAAATTTGATTTCTTGCGAAGCTGTCAAAGGATGGCTTGCAATTAATTAAGATGGACATAGTATTTACCAAATAGGAGGTTAGAATGAATACATTAAGTAGTGCGTTAACTATAATTTATTTACTCTTCTCCATTACGCCCGTAATGGCTCAGACATTACATCCTGAAAATTGGGCACCAACCTGGATTAACCCTTCATGGGAAAGGCCTGCAAACATGATTCCAGATATCCCAATAAGCCTCCCGGGAGATCTCAACACCAGTCAGCTTGATCAACCTGCTATCTGTAGCGGATGCCACGCTGAAATTTTTAACCAGTGGAAAGGCGGTGTACATGCAAATGCCCTTAAGGATCCTATCTTCCAAAAGGCAACAAAACTTTTTCTATCTGAGGCTAAAACAGAAGGTGAACTGGAAGAAGCAAGGAGCTGCGTGCGTTGTCATACCCCACTTGGACATCTCTCCAAAGAGATAGAAACAACAGAAGCAGATTATGACAATACGAACCTTGATACGCGGGCAGATATCTTTTGTGATTTCTGCCACAGCGTGAAAAACAGCTCTGGGGTAGGGAATGCTCCTTATATTGTAGATGCTGGGGAAGAAACAGAAGCTAAAAAAGTAAAATGGGGGCCTCGGGATGATGCTGCTTCCCCTTATCACGAAACAGCTTTCTCCGATCTTCATACGAAGTCTGAGATGTGTGGAATGTGTCATGATGTAACTCATACCATGAACGGAGTACCTCTTGAAAGAACCTATACGGAATGGCGTGAGGGCCCCTATAATACTGGAGATCCTGAAACTACCGTATACTGCGAGGACTGCCACATGAGACAGCTTCCAGGAGTGCCAGCTACAGGATCAACAGAACGCCCTGATAATCCAGGAGTATCTGCTATAGGAGGAAAAGAGAGGAATCATGTTTACACACATTACCACGTTGGAGGCAATGCAATTCTTCCCACCCTTTTTGAGGGAGGAGAAGAAAATGCTCAAATGGCAACCGAGCG
>CBDTTR010000221.1:0-4049 GCA_965363405.1 uncultured bacterium
TTCCCGTCCCGTATCAAGTACGGGATAAACTCCAGCGGGAATCCAGTATTGTTAATAATTTCATCAGGGCATTCAACTGGAGATTTCCGGATAACCAAATTCCTGAATTCCTGAATTAGCAATCTAATTGCAGTTTTCCCAAGTTTTTTTATGGTGAAGGAGTTATCATGAAACTTACCCCTTTAGATATTCAGCAGCAGAAATTCGAAGTAAAGTGGCGAGGTTATGACAGGCAGGAAGTAGAAACATTTCTGGAGATGGTTTCCGAAGATGTAGAGTCATTATTAAAAGACTATAATAAACTTAGAGATGAGCTAAGAAAATGTGAGTCGCAACTGGCTGATTTTCGAGAGAATGAGCGTGCCATTCAGCAGACTATCATGACTACACAAAAAGTGTCTGATGATCTCAAGAGAAATGCACAGAGAGAATCAGATCTCATTTTAAGCGAGGCAAAAGTGGCGGGAGAAAAATTTATTAATGATGCCAGGACACATGCTGAAAAGATGATGGGCGGTAGTCGAATGGAAATAGAGAAGTTGAGAAAGGAATTTAATGATGTGAAAAATAAGAAGCTGGAATGTGAGCTAGCTCTTAAATCTATGCTTGAATCCCATCTTCGACTGTTGAAAACTGAGACGGAAAGGAAAGAGTAACGTTATACATGTTGTGGATTAGAGAAGAAGATGGTGCGGTGATTATTAATGTTTTACTTCAACCTCGGGCATCAAAGAATGAACTGGTGGGTATACATGGTGACTGTTTAAAAATTAAGGTGACTTCACCACCCGTTGAAAATAAGGCCAATAAGAAACTTTGTGAATATTTGTCTGGACTGATAGGCATAAGTAAAAGGAAGATCGAAGTTGTAAAAGGTGAGAAGACGAGAATTAAGAAGGTGAGGATATCTGATAGTAATTTGGATGAGGTGAGGAAAAACTTAAATTTTCACAAATTAAATAACCTTGTTTAAACTATATTCAATGATACCCTCCACCCCACTTTTTATCAGTTTGGGTAATAATTCTCTAACCGTAAACTCAGAAATGACTGTTTCAACTGAAAACCAGTCTTTTTGATAGAGGTTGGCAATGGTGGGTGCGGTGAGACTGGGGAGCAGTTTGATTACCTCATCCAATTTTTCTTTAGGCACATTCATCTTTAAACCTACCATTCCATCCGCCTTTAAAGCCCCTTTAAGAAGGAGGGATATCTGTTCAATTTTTTCCTTTTTCCAAGAGTCCTCCCAAGCCTTCTTATTTGCAATAAGTTGGGTATTGGTCTCCATTAGATCCTGGATGATCCTGAGGCCATTGGCTTTGATAGTACTTCCCGTTTCGGTAACTTCAACAATAGCATCTGCTAATCCCTCAACAACTTTAGCCTCGGTTGCACCCCAGGAAAACTCTACATCGACATCAATATTCTTCTCTGCAAAATAATCTTTGGTATAATTTACCAGCTCGGTTGAGATCTTCTTGCCTTGTAAATCCTCTAATTTTCTAATGGGTGAGTTATCCATGACTGCCAGGACCCAGCGCGCGGGTTTCTGGCTGACTTTGGAATAGATAAGGTCTTGGACAACTACAATATCTGAGCCATTTTCCCTAATCCAGTCTTTACCAGTGAGTCCCAAGTCCAGGGTTCCGTCTTCTACATAGCGCGACATCTCTTGTGCCCTGATGAGTGTGCACGAGAGAGTTTCATCATCAACATCCGGGAAATAGTTTCTTGAACTTATTGTTATCTTCCATCCTGACTTCTTGAACAGATCTATTGTGGCGTTTTCAAGACTCCCTTTAGGAATACCAACTTTCAGCTTTTTCAAAACAATCCTCACACTTTGTTTATAATTTATTTTCCCAGGTGGGGAAAAGGTTATAACCCAGGGTATTTTAATAACATTTGGTTTTGCGTCAGTCAAGACAAATCGATCTTTGATTATTTTGCTAGATATGACTTAAATCATATGAATCTATTCTATTTTCTGGTATATGTTTATGAAAGTAAAATTATTAACAGGAGTTGAAGATGGGAGCAGGAGGAATTCCTCTACAGGTTGAGAAAGAATTTTTTGAGAAAGAAAAAGGCAAGTATAAACTGCAGGTTTATACAGCAGATGTGAATTATGAAGGTGATGATCGAGTTGACGTATCAGTAAACAATGGACAATTTATTTTTGCACCTCCCAAACATTTAATATTTGACTATCGATTTGGAAATATAACTGAAGATCAGTTTCGAAAGGCATACTTTGAGTGTCTTGAGAAGAGCTATATTAATCAAAGATACACATGGGACACTGTACTGAAAGGGAACAGGATAGTATTGATTTGTAGTTGTAACGCAAAAGGTAAAACCTGCCACCGACATTTTATTATCAAATTTTTAAAAAAGCTTGGAGTCGTTTATAAAGGGGAACTTAAAACACGAAGGAAAATTTAGTTTTACCCCGTTAGAAAGAAGATCTCGCTATTTATGGTGAATTTTAAAAAAGTATAAGTTTGGACGGGATTTAAAAACAGCCTGAACTTTCTAATGGGGTTTATCTTTTAACTGCGAAGCATGAAGAAAATCTATTTTTCTTTGTCGAATTTTTGTATTTTGAAAAACTTCTATCTTTTTGTTTCACACTTCGAAGTTCATACCTTTTATCCTGCTTTCTGCAATCCAGTATCAAGTATCCAGCATCTTATGGCCTTCACTCTGATTCCTGTCCATTCACCCTGAACCCTGAATCGTATCAAAATTATCTAACATGGTTTACCCAAAGACCATTGTGTGGTATAGGAAAGGTGTGAGAAAGGTCTGGGTTTGAAGAGGAGAATATATGAGTCATCCTAATGAGTTTGATATTAAGCGACTTGAGAAAGCTTTTGAGTCGCCGTTTCCTGATAAGGTAAAGACTGTGGTGGAAAAAACTAAGGGAGGGTATGTCCTCATTGAAACCAGACCGCCTTGGGATGGAGCGGATGGTTCCTGGACACGTAATCTGGTGGCTAAAATAGTTTTTGTTAAATCCTCTGGTGTCTGGAAGCTTTACTGGATGAGAGTTTCAGGGAAGTGGAATCTTTATAAAGAACTTAAATCTTTGAATGACGTGATTAACGCGCTTAAAGATGATGTGCATGGTTGTTTTTGGGGGTAGGGGAAACAGTCCGCAGTCTACAGTTTGCGGTCCACAGTCCAAAAACAAACGAAAACCTATTTTTTAATTCTGGCTATTCACATCTATTTTCTCAATTGCCTGTTTAGTATCTCATGAGAAATGTAAAACTTATTATTGCTTATGATGGGACTGATTACAAAGGATGGCAGATACAAACGATCGGACTAACTATTCAGGGAGTCATTGAAGAGAAACTGGGGATTATCCTCAATCAGAAAACAGCGATAACCGGTTCGGGCAGGACAGATGCAGGCGTCCACGCTCTAAACCAGGTAGCCCATTTTATTGCCAATTCTAAAATAGAACCTGAATCGTTAAAAAAGGGGCTTAATAGTCTTCTGCCGCCAGATATTGTCGTTAAAGAGCTCAGTGAAGTAGATGCTGATTTCCATGCCCGTTATAGTGCCAAAAGCAGAGTCTATAAGTACCTGATCTGGAGAGGTGATACCTTTTCTCCCTTTTACAGAAGATTTTCCTGGCAGGTGCACTATCAACTGGACTTGGAGGAGATGAGAAAAGCGGCGGAATGTCTTGTTGGCCTGCATGATTTTTCTTCCTTTCAGGGAACCGGAAGTGCAAGCCGTTCTTCAGAAAGAGAGATTATGAGATTTACCATAAGAGGACGTGCAAAGGGATGGATTGTAACTACTATTGAAGGCAGTGCTTTCCTCAGACATATGGTGCGCAATATCATGGGTACCTTGATTGAGGTGGGAAAAGGACGTATGACAGTTGCAGAATTCAGAGATATTTTTGAATCAAAAGACAGGAGCAGGGCAGGGATCACTGCTCCTCCCCAGGGCTTATTCTTAAAAAAGGTTAAGTACTAGTGCCCCGTCTCATAAATTCTGCATGCCAAATTGGCAAAATGAAATGTTGT
>CBDTTR010000222.1:0-4010 GCA_965363405.1 uncultured bacterium
AGGAATCCAGTGATTTCAGGTTGTTATGGACTCCCGCTTTCGCGGGAGTGACTCGGTTTTTGGCTTTTTACGAAACCGATAAGTTTAGTTTAATTCTTCGAGTACTGGTTATAATTGTTTTGGTTGTTGCTCTGCGTTCTCTGCGGTGAATGTTTACTGTAATGGGAACTTTTTTGTGAATATTCCAATTATAAGTAATACTAACCCTATAGAGATAGCAGAATCAGCACAGTTGAAAGCTGGCCAGTGATAGTTATGCCAGTGAAAGTCAATGAAATCGACGACCTCTCCCCATCTTACTCTATCAATAAGGTTTCCCAGAGCGCCACCCAGGATAAGAGATAGTGTAACAGTTGCATAGGTTTGTTTACCTTTTAAACTGCTTAATAAATAAAAAATAAAGGCTATAGCAAATAACGAAGTAATAATGAGCAGGATCACTCGTGTTCCACCTCCTTGTCCAGCGAGTAGTCCAAAGGCAATACCTTTATTTCTAATATATACGATTGTGAGATAGTGTTCTATGAGATCTAAAGATTGGTGTAGAGCAAAAGACTTTATAATCAGGTATTTTGTGCACTGATCGAGAATAATGACCGAAAGGGATACAACGATAGTTAAGAGGTATTTCTTGTGGATACTAAATTTCATGATGTTAACTGTTGCCTTTTGACTACCTGTGCACATCGACAGCAGATGGCAGGGTGGTCTCTATCTTTGCCGACAGTGTCACTGTATTTCCAGCATCTCTCGCACTTTTTAGCAGGGGTTCTTACGACATCCACTTTGAGACTATCTAAAGAAGCCTCCAGAGACAGGTCTTTCCCGGAAGATGCTTTGGAAATAGTAACCTTTGAAACGATGAAGAGATCTTCCAGTATATCTTGACAGTCTTTAAGGAAGAGAAATAGTTTGTCAGGAGCTTCAAGGTTTACCTCTGCCTCCAGTGAGTTACCAATGGTCTTTTCCGCTCTTTTCTCTTCAAGTACTTTTAGTACCAAATCTCTTGTCTGAAAAAGTCTTTGCCACTTCTCATGGAGTTGAGTATCGGAGTATATTTGATCAAGCTGGGGAAATCCTGAAAGGTGAACACTATCCTCTCTTTCTCCATCTGGGGGCAGGTATCTCCAGAGCTCTTCTGCGGTAAAGGGCAAAATGGGAGCCATCAGTTTTACCAGTGTAGTAAGAATGTGAAACAATGTGGTTTGGGATGCTTTTCTTTGGTTCGTATCAGCAGCAGAGCAATAGAGTTTATCTTTTAAGATATCCAGATAGATAGCACTCATGTCAGTAACGCAGAAGTTGTGTAAAAGGTGATAGATGGTGTGGAATTCATAAGATGCGTAAGCCTTAATTACTCTGGCAGTGAGATGATAGAGTTGATGGAGTGCCCAGCGGTCGATCTCCTCCAAATTCTGGTAATCTACCTTCTGATTAGGGTCGAAATCATGGAGGTTTCCTAAGAGAAAACGACAGGTATTTCTGATTTTGCGGTATGATTCAGAAAGTCGTTTCAAGATTTCATCTGAAATTCGGATGTCTTCTCGATAATCTTCTGAGGCTACCCATAGTCGAAGCACATCAACTCCATAAGCTTTGATTACTTTTTCAGGTGCAATTACATTCCCCTTGGACTTAGCCATTTTCTCGCCTTTGCCGTCCACGACAAAACCATGGGTTAAAACAGACTTATAAGGTGCCTGGTTTCTGGTCTCTACTGAAGTGAGGAGGGAACTATGAAACCACCCCCGATGCTGGTCACTTCCTTCAAGGTACATATCCGCAGGATAGGCAAGATTCTCATTCTTTTCTAATACGGCAGCATAGCTTACCCCTGAATCGAACCATACATCGAGTATATCCTTCTCCCTGTCGAATTCCTTAGCCTTACACTTAGGGCAACAGGTGTTGGGTGGTAATAAGCTTTTGGCATCTTCTGAGAACCAGAGATCGGCACCGGACTGTTCAAACCGATCAGCTACATACTCAATAATTTCCTGGTCTGCAATGGTGTGTTGACATTGCTTGCAGTAAAATATGGGGATGGGAATTCCCCAGCCTCTCTGGCGTGAGATGCACCAATCCGGGCGATTTTCTACCATATTGTAAATTCTCTCTCTTCCCCAATGTGGTATCCATTCTACTTTCATGATTTCTTTCAGCGCTCTTTCTCTTAAGTGATTTTGATCCATAGATATAAACCACTGCTCAGTAGCACGAAAAATAATTGGATTCCTGCATCTCCAACAGTGGGGATAAGAGTGGGTGATGGTCTCTTCTCTCAGAAGGGCATTGACCTCTTTAAGTTTTTGATTGATAGCTTTATTGGCTTTAAATACAAACTCTCCCGCGAAGAAATCCACCTCCTGAGTAAATTTCCCGTCATCATCTACTGGAGTATAAATATCAAGATTGTACCTTAGCCCTACTTCGTAGTCTTCCTGCCCGTGTCCTGGAGCGGTGTGAACACATCCAGTGCCAGCTTCCAGGGTGACGTGGTTGCCTAAAATGAGCAATGATTCCCGATTGATGAAAGGATGACGGCATTTGAGACCTTCAAGAGTTGAACCAGAGAAGGTAGTAAGAATCTGATACTTGTCAATCTCCAATTCTGCCAGGATTCTCAAAAGTAAGCCTTCGGCAATGATGTAGACCTCGTCTCCTACCTCAACTGCCGCATAAGTGAAATCGGGATGGAAACAGATAGCAAGATTGGCAGGAATAGTCCAGGGGGTGGTTGTCCAAATGATGACAAACACATTTTTCCCTTTGAGAGAGGGAACAACCTCACTGATATCAGAGAGAAGAGGAAACTTGACATAAATAGAGGGAGAAGAAGAATCTTGGTATTCTACTTCTGCCTCTGCCAGAGCGGTTTTGCAGGAAGCGCACCACTGGATGGGTTTTTTCCTCTTATAGATACTGTTGGTAGAAACAAATTTTCCAAATTCCCTCACGATTGTTGCTGCATAGCTATTGTTCATGGTGAGGTAGGGGTGTTCCCATTCTCCAAGAACACCCAATCGTTTAAACTCTTCTCTCTGGATATCAATAAATTTCTTTGCATACTCACGGCAGAGCTTTCTCTTTTCTAATGTTGAAACCGATTGCTTCTTTGCACCCAACTCTTTATCAACCTGATGTTCAATAGGCAGTCCATGGCAGTCCCATCCAGGAAGATAGTCGCTCCGAAAACCTGCCATAATCTTGGACTTTATAATAATATCTTTTAAGATTTTATTTAGAGCAGTGCCAAGGTGTATGTGGCCGTTAGCGTATGGAGGACCGTCATGCAGGATAAATTTTTCTCGGTTCCTGGTGGCTGATTTGATCTTTGAGTAAAGATCCTTTTCTTCCCATTCTTTTAATATTTCAGGTTCCCTTTTAGCAAGGTTGGCCTTCATGGGAAAATCAGTTTTAGGTAAATTGAGTGTATCCTTGTAGTCCATCTCTTCCAACCTAAAAGTAACGCAATTAACTTAGGGGTTTACTTTTTGATAATAATATCTTCGTTTTAGATTTTGGTAATTTGAATTTGTTTCGAGTTTCGTGCTTCGGCCCGCCCTGGCGCAATTTTGTTAAAAGACTTTGAATGTTGATTCCGCAATCCGAAATCAGAAATCCGCATTTGCTTAATCCAGTATCAAGTGTTTTACCTCCAGGATCTTATCCACCCGGGCATTAACAAAGAGGCGTCCTGAACACACTGGGCAGCTACACTAACTAACATATATTTTCTTATTGTCAAGGAGAAACCCGGCTAGATGTCGAGTAAATTACGAACATTATAATGGGGCCAGTTAAGTTTTTCAAGGCTTTTTGGGATTACAGTGAAATTTGCAAAGGTAAAAATAAGAATGTAGTTTTTAAAACCAGTAGCGGAGGGAGGAGAAGAGATAAACATTGGTCAAGGCAATGAATTTCAAAATTTTATGTATGTTCCCCTTTCCATGTAATTTTGCCTGTAAGCAAAATATTAAGCTATCTTTTTTGCTTACAGGCAAAAAAAT
>CBDTTR010000223.1:0-4008 GCA_965363405.1 uncultured bacterium
CAATCTCATGGGATTGCTTCGTCGCTGACGCTCCTCGCAATGACATTTTATTTTTATCGTTCACACTAATTAGTTTTAACTCCTAAATCAGTATGAAGTTGGAGATAGTTTAAAATATCATTACGTCTTAAAATTCCCCTAACTCTGTTTTCTTGCACTACGGGAATCTGATGTATGTTTTTGGAAGTCAATTTAGCCAGAGCAACACCTGCATCATCTCCTGGAGAAACCTTTTCCAACTGGTTTTTTGTTATCATAATATCCCTGATTGTTGTATTTTCCCATCGTTCTCTAGGCATTTTCTTGACATCTTCTAGACAGACAATACCCTGTACCAGCCCTCCTTCAATTACTAAAAAGCCGCGATCTCGATGGCGCAATATATAATCATCCACGAGCTGTTGAATGCTTAATTCTGGAGGAACGGTATCAAAATTAGTTATCATTAAATCTTCCACTCTTACTTCACGCAATGCATTTTTGACCAGTAAATGACGATAGCTGCTCGTTGCAGCGTTGTAAAGAAACCAACCGATGAATATCATCCAGATGCCGTTTAAGGTTAAACCTGAGAAGATTAATCGGGTGCCCCATAATATGAGAAGAAAAGCTACAACTTTCCCACTTATGGAAGCTATCCTGGTTGCCAATCTTAAATTTTTAGTAAATCCCCAGATTGCAGCCCTCAAAATTCGACCACCATCTAATGGAAATCCAGGAATCAAATTAAAGACAGCGAGAGCAATATTGATTATAGCAAGATAGCGAAAGATAGAAGCAAGGGGTAGGCTTACTTCATGGATGAACCACCAGAAAGCACCTGAAATGATACCGATTGCAATACTGGCCAGAGGTCCTGCAAATGCAATTAGAAATTCTTTGAGAGGCTTGTCTGGTTCTTCACCAATTTGAGCTACTCCACCAAAGATAAATAAGGTGATATTCCTTACCTTTCCACCTTGATGAATAGCCACAAGAGAGTGAGAGAGTTCATGGGCTAAGACTGAGGCGAAGAAGAAAATGCTGGCAGTGATTCCCAAAAACCAATTGAGCAGTAAAGGCCAGTTTGGATTTTGAGAAGGAAAGTACTGTCCAGCAAGTGTCCAGGTGACAAGTGCGAAAATAATGAGCCAGCTGGAATCGATATATATTTCTATGCCAAAAATCTTGCCCAAGCGCCAGGCATTACGCATTTCATTTATTCCCTTAAATCTTAATAGTTTTCGCAGAACAACTCAAAATAGCTTTGTGGATGTGCACAGGCTGGGCACTTTGTGGGTGCTTCTTTCCCTTCGTGGATATAACCACAATTACGACATTTCCATTTAACCACGGTATCTTTCTTGAATGCTTTGTCCTCTTTTATATTTTTGAGCAATTTTCTGTATCGTTTTTCATGCTGTTCTTCCACTTCTGCTATTTCCTTAAAGATATCTGCTATTTCGCTGAACCCCTCTTCACGTGCAACCTTTTCTGCTTCAGGATAAAGTTTTGTCCATTCAAGGTTTTCCCCAGCTGCTGCAGATTCCAGATTTGCTGCTGTGTCTCCTATAACTCCTGCCGGGTAACTTGCGGTGATCTCTACTTCGCCACCTTTTAAGAACTTGAAAAACTTCTTGGCATGCTCTTTCTCGTTGTCAGCAGTTTCTAAGAATATAGCAGATATTTGCTCGAAACCTGCTTTCCTCGCTACACTGGCAAAATAGGTATAGCGGTTCCTGGCTTGAGATTCCCCTGCAAATGAAGCCAAAAGATTCTTTTCAGTTTTACTTCCTTTTAATTCCATAATCTATTTCCTCCTTTCATTATCTTATAGGTGCTGGTGCAGTTGGTGGAGATGGTGGTATAAGATAGTATTCTCCTAAATAATCATAAATATTACCTGCTTCATCTTTTGATATATTTGCGCCTTGCTTGTTGCTCATTCTTTCTATTGTTTCCTTTGCTTTTTCTTTGGTTAGATGTGCATCCTTTATTTTTTGCAGCGAGTGACATTGCTGGCATTTGGTTTCAAATAGCTTTTTATGAGGGTTATCTTTAGAATGTTCTTCTTCTGTTTGAGCTGAAGTGCCAGATAGCATTACTACCATAGAAAGCAAAAACAATGTACATACTGTTGATACTAATAATTTTTTCATAACTGTCTCCATATCTTATATGTTGAACGGATCTCTAACTTTTTTAAAATGTGATTAATCTATCTGCTTTCTATCAAAGCAAATTTATTTGTTTAGCAGTAGTGTAGCTTCCTTTTGAGCCATATCCACAATAGGCAAAGTTATGGCATCTTTGCCTAGCAGGAGATTAGCCAATGACTGAGGATATGAACGATAACGCAGAGTTGCCTTTACTAATAAAGGTCCCTTTGTATCCTTGGGCACCAGAAAAGTATATCCCGTTGTGGAAGAACCCTTTGGTGGAATAGTGTTGTTGTATTCAAAACGGTTTATCTCCCAGGGTTTGTAGGTGTGTTTACCATTTGCATCTAGTGATTTGGCATTGAAGATTTTTGCCTGAGGGTCAATATTTCCCTCTTTGTCCAACTTGCCCGAGTGATAGATAATGGTACCTTTGGCATCCGTTACCAATAACTCTAGCCACATCTGTCTTACTTCTGTGAGACTGGTAGGGAGATTATGACCCGCTCCTATATTGGTTACCTTTGCATTAATTATTGCCAGGTTTCCACTTTGAACGGAACTGGGCGTATTTAGAGTTAGTCGGGCAGCATTTTTAAGTCTTTTCCTGGCTATTTCCGCGTGTTTGATGGACCCCAGTAGATTGGTTACCGTGAAATTACCACCAACAAATTCATGGGTGTAAACCTGATCTCTCTCAGGTCCTGTAAAAGCAGCCTTGCCTGGATTCTTTTGTTTTGTTAGTGTTCTGGCTGTTTCGATGGCTTGTTCTATTGGAACCATGTGGCAGTCCTGGCACTGAATACCTTTTTGGGCATAAACGGAATACTTCCATTCGTCGTAAGTCCTTTCAATGTGAAAGTTGGTCACTGGATGGAAGACATGATGGCAGTTGGCACAAAACTCTGATGTGGTATGGAGTTTTGAATAAGCCGTTTCGTGGAAAGGAGATTTGGCGTCTTTATAAGGCCCCCTCTTTATGTTGCCAGGTTCTAATGAAATAGAAGCATTTTGAGGTTCATGAGTTGGTGTTTTTAAGAATGTTGATTCGACTATTGTGTGACACAAATCACACTGAACACCTTTCCTGGCGATTTCGCTTGCTTGAAATTCACCATCTTTCATAATAATTTCTTCACTTACCGTACCAATCCCAGTGTGGCAGCCAGCACAAAGCTTATCCGTGAATCCATTTGTTTCTTTTGACCCTATCTTCCATAGAGCGTGAAATACCGGATCAACATATGCATGAGAATGCATGGAGCCTTTCCATTGTTTATATATTTCAACATGACAGCCACTACAGATATCAGGTGACGTGAATTCAGTAGATTTTACTGGCTTCCCTGTGTGGGTATTTATCAGTGATGGGTAGAAAGGTGGTTTTGCTTCTTCTTGAGAATTTTTTTCATTCGTGCTCCAAGTCAGACCAGGTAAAGCTAGTGGTATAATCATAATACAAACAAGGATTAAGAGAGGGAAGCATTTCCTCGTCATGATAATTTCTCCTTTCCGCACAATACTATTGTTTTGATAGTGCTTCGTCTAGCTTCTGCTGGTCAAAGCCAACTATAATTTGATCGTCAATAACAATTACAGGGACAGCCCGCTGATTCGATAATGCTATCATTTCATCCCTTGCTGTTTTATCGTCGGATACATTCAAGTCTTCGAAATCGAGATTCTTTTTCGAAAGAAACTCCTTCGCATGGTGGCAATGAGGTCATGTAGGGAGTGAATAAATTTTAATGTGTGCCATGGATTAGACCTCCTTTTGTTTTGATAGTTATACGGTTTCGGCTGTTAGCTCACCGTTTTCTATAACCAATTTGAGATCAGCACCACAGATTGGACAGGTTACCTGATCTCC
>CBDTTR010000224.1:0-3996 GCA_965363405.1 uncultured bacterium
TCTCACAGATTGTATGCTTTACGCTCTCAGTCTTTGCCTTTTCTGTTACCTTCTTTTTCTTTTTGTCCTCAGCCATGTCTTCCTCCTTTGAAAATAATTTTATGACTAATCATTATTAACTTAATTACTCATTTTATATCCAGCATCCAGTAATTTTACATCCCACATCACATATCTCACATCCCTTCACTCCGCTACTCCACCATTCCATGATCTTCCTCATCTTAAACTGCAACTCGCAACACTTAACCCAATCCCTGAATCCCTTAATTCCGCAATCCGAAATCAACAATCTGCAATCCAAAGATCCGCATTCATTCAATCCAAGATAATGGATAACTTTAATTATAGTCAGATAACTATTTGTATTGTAAAGATATTAATTAAGCAGTGTTTGATCATCATCTGCCAACTCTTGACATTCCTTACATAATCCATATAAATTAACGCACTGCTTTAAAACTTTGAAAATTTCCTTAAACCACTCTGGTAATTCAATAAACACTGTACCACCATGAATATCTAATATCTTTTGACAGTTGATACAAATCGCATGCTGATGAGCCGTTACATTTCCATCATAGCGCGCTGAGATATGTAAGGGATTAACTTTCATACACAGACCGGATAACTCCAGTTTCTGTAATGTGTTATACACAGTTACTAATGTTAAGGAAGGAAACTCATCTTTCAAGCAAGTAAATATCATTTCAGCACTCGGGTGATCTTTTCGCAGTTTTAACTGTTCTAATATAGCCAACCGCTGTGGAGTTACTTGAATCTCTTTTTCCCTCAAGATAGATACTAATTCTTTTTTATCCATAAACATATTCTCTATAACCTCATATAGATTATAATATTAAAGTAACTTAAATATTATAATTTGTCAAGAAAAAAAGCTTGACATCAAATTCAACATATAGTAGACGTATAGTGCAATTTACACTTCATATAGTAGTTAAGTTTATTAACCAAATCTTAGGAGGTACAAATGACACAATCTGATCTTACCCTGTTTTTAGAAAAAAACAAAAATGTTGAGTGCGGTATTGATGATGAATTTACTTATTTCAGGAACAATGATTTGCCATGGTACGCTAATAATCCAGACAATTGCACCAGGATCACTAAGGACTTATTTAAGGATTTAACACCAGAGAGATTAATGAATGAGATTAACCGGGGACTTGAACTAGAACATATTACCAGAATTACAGGATATTTTACTAAAATCTCTCAATGGAATAAAGGGAAAATGGGTGAACTTAGAGATAGAATCAGGGTGGATAAACTATAACCCAAAATTTGCATTGGCTATCTACTGCAAAATCTGGGTTTAAGTCTTTTCTCTTTGCTTTTTACTTTGAATCACTATTGCCTCTTGGGCAAGTTTCAGAATCTGGTCCACTTTGAAAGGTTTGTTTATAATCATATCTACTCCGTGTTGCTTCATTTCATCTTTATCAAGCTGAATGCCCCAGCCAGTTATTACAGCAATAATAACTTCTGGGGCAAGCTTTTTAATAGTGCTTGCTACCTCCCAACCGGACATACCTGGCATACCCAGATCCGTCAAGATTAAATCAAATCTCTCCTTCTTAAAAACCTCTATTCCCTTTTTCCCACCTGAGGCAACACTAACTGCATGCCCATCTGATGTTAGGATTTCTGAAAGTAGTGTGCGGATATCCTCTTCATCTTCAACTATCAGAATATTACCCTTTCTCCCCTTTTTTGAAAGTTCTTGCGTCTTTTCATCTTTGATTTCCTTCACTTCTGTTACAGGGATCTTGATCGTAAATGCAGTTCCCCTCCCCTCCTGGCTGTCGACTGAAATTGTTCCCTTATGGCGTGTGATAATGCCATAAGAGACACTCATCCCCAATCCAGTTGCTTGAGGACCTTTGGTAGTAAAGAAAGGATCGAATATCCTATCGCTTATGTCTTTAGAAATACCCATACCAGTATCCTCTATTTTAATACCTATATAGCTGTTCTCTTTAAAAGTCCTTATTCGAATCGTTCCCCCTTGAGGCATAGCATCAATGGCATTATTGATAAGATTAGTAAATACTTCCCTAAGCTCTGAGGCACTTCCTGCTATGGTTGCAGGAGGTGAAATCTCTTTTTTAATTTGTATCTTTATGCCTTTTGATTCAGCCTCATCTTTCCACCTCGCTTTGGTAAATTCCAGGGCATGATCGACCAATTCATTAATATCCAGATGGGTAAAGTATTTGTCATCTGCTCTTCTTCGGGAGAACTCCTGAATTCTTCTGACAGTCTCAGCACCATCTAAGGAAGCCTTTTCAATAATCTCCAAACCCTTTTTCAATTCGCGCATCACCTTTCTTCTTTCCTGTTTGCCAGATGGCGTCTCAAGATTCATGCTCAATAGCTGGACTCTTCCCAATATGGCAGCAAGCACATTGTTAAAGTCATGTGCAACGCCTCCAGCAAGTTCTCCTAATGATTTTAACTTCTCCGATTGAAACAGCATATTCTCAACTTTCTTCTTTTCTGTAACATCCCTTACAAAGTTCACACCGCCTATAATTTGTCCATCTTTGTCTCTAAGTAGAGTCATGTTGGATTCTGTAGATATGTATTGACCATCCTTTCTTTGCCAGACTGCTTCGCTTCCATAGAGACTCCCCTCTTCAAAAAGTTTCCCTATGTCTTTAGCAATTGTAGCACGAAGCTCTTTGTCTGGGGGAACAAAGGTACTGCTGTGTTTGCCTAAAATATCATCCTTTGAAAAACCAGTCATCATTTCCATGGCATCATTAACCATAATTATATTGCCTTGAGAATCAGTAACCATAATCGCATCAGCAGAAGTTTTGAAGACATTTTCTAAAAATTCTTTCGCCTTTCTCAATTCCTCTTCTACTTGTATAAATCTGGTCTCTGATGCCTCAAATTCAGAAATTCTTTGTCGCATCTTTCTCAATTCATTTACAAGCTGCTCTTTCGTCTTGTCTCTGTCTTCCATTAATCAACTCCCTGCGTTTGCTCTTTGCAAACGCATCCCCTGATTATCAGTCCCTTTATGATAATCGAGCTCTCTTGCCTATGAATTTAACATGCACAGACTGCCTGTCATTTTGCATTTATACATCTTACCTCATTTCAAATACGAAATCAAAATAAAACCATCGCAGGGAAAATTCTTGTTGCCCCAAGCTTTCATCACTGTTCCCATTGACACACGGAGACCTTTATCTTATACTACCTCTATCCTTGTCTTAAACCCAATGGTGCTTTTTAATGAAGCTATTGTCTTCCGACTATAACGAAAAGTACCTATCAAAGTTGCTGGAAGAGATGATAACCGTAGAATATGAATATTCTGGTGGGTGTGCTTTTTGCACCTGTTCATTTTTAGAGGAACTGGTATGATGAAACCAATTGATAAGAGAGCGGTAGAAATAATTAAGATACTTAATAAGACCTATCCCAAAAGTCGCACTTCATTGCACTACAAAACATCACTTCAACTGTTAATAGCCACCATCCTCGCTGCCCAGTGTACAGACGAGCGAGTAAATAAAATTACTCCTTCCCTTTTCGCCAAGTATAAAAGTTCTTCTGATTTTGCTCGAGCACAACAGAAGGTTTTAGAAGAGGAGATCCGTTCTGCCGGCATTTATAAAAACAAAGCAAAAAATATTATTGCTGCATCTAAAAAAATGGTAGAAGATTTTAAAGGGAAAGTTCCCGATACAATGGAAACGCTTATTACTTTGCCTGGTGTTGCACGCAAAACCGCAAATATAGTCCTATCAAGTGCCTTTCAAAAAGCAGAAGGAATAGCCGTTGATACCCACGTTAAGAGGTTATCAGTAAGGTTAGGATTAAGCAGAGAAAAAAACCCTGACAAAATAGAACAAGACCTTCTGAAGATCGTTCCCAAGAAGTACTGGCTAGATTTTAACTATCTTCTTGTCAACCACGGCAGGAAGATCTGCATGGCACGCAAGCCTATATGTCCAG
>CBDTTR010000225.1:0-3897 GCA_965363405.1 uncultured bacterium
TGTCATCCCTGCGAAAGCAGGGATCCAGGAACTAATAGACAACTTGAGTATTATAATAGCTAAGCAGGTATATTAATTTATTCCGTAATACATAATGTATTAAGCAAGGGGGGGGTTCCATGATCCAGTTTGAACAAACATTCACTAATTTTATACTTCACCACCAGGAAAAATATAACCGCACTTACCATTTTATAATTCTTATGGACGCAGTAATAAGCGCAGCCAAGCACATAGAGCAGTACTATCTTACTGGGGCACTTAAGGGTAACTTAGGACTGACAGGAGAGGTGAATATACAGGGAGAAGAAGTCATGCGCATGGATCAGATTGCACATGAGATTGTCGTCCATTATCTCAAGACCTCCGAACGAGTTATCCATGCAGTGAGTGAAGAAGCAGAAGAAATCATCCCAATGGCAGAAGACAATGGGCGTTACTTTTTCTATTTCGACCCCCTTGATGGTTCTGCAAATGTTTCACACGGTCTCCCGGTTGGTTTTCTCTTCGGTATTGCCAAACGAAACCTTGATGGTCCAGAAGACGGACATTTGCGTGCCGGCAAAGACTTCATTGCTGCTGGTATGTTTATCATTCCCACTGGAATGTTTACCTTAGCACTTCGAGAGGCAGGAACCTGGCGATTTCATATTGATGAAACCATGAACTTTGTAAAACCCACCCGCATGAACCTCTCTGAGGATCCGAAGAGCTGGGAGCTTTCATTCAATGAAGCCAACCGATACACCTTTAATGAAAAGATCCAAGACTGGATCTCTAAGAACGAAAACAAATATTCTTTTAGATATCTCGGTGCGCTGGCGGGAGATTTCCACCGTCTTCTTGCAAACGGTGGCATGTTCATGTATCCCGCAATCATTAATCATCCCAATCCAAAGAAAAACCGGCCTCAGGGCAAACTAAGACTGCTGTACGAAGCTGCTGTTGTCTCCTTTATGTGTCGCGAAGCCGGCGGACATGCTGTGGACGAAACGGGCACCCCTATTCTTGATTTAGAACCAGCAAAACTCCATCAGAGGACGGCTCTTTATGTTGGTTCAAAACCACTTATTGAAGACATATCCAAGTTGTTGCGCAAGTAAATTGGCACCCGTGAAACGGGTGGCTTTGCACGGGATTTTCAAAGCAAACAATAACATATCACACCTATACTGTGGTTTTCCATTAAAGGACATCTTCCCTTAAGTGATTGGGATACTCAAAGGGACAATGGCCATCAGATAAGAAAAAACTCTTTTCCATGACAAAAAGAGTTTTTTTACTTGGTGCATCCATGATCAGTGCGGAAAATCTAACAAAAGGATTCGGGAGTCATTTATTATTTGAGGAAGTGAACTTCCAGATCAACTCCCGTGAACGTGTTGGGCTCGTCGGTCGAAACGGACATGGGAAGACGACTCTCTTTCGCCTCATAGCAGGGGAAGAGCATCCTGATTCCGGTACCATAACCATCCCTAGAAATTATCGTATTGGTTATGTTCGCCAACATCTCGAGTTTAGAGAGAATACCGTACTGAAAGAAGGAATGAGAGGACTTCCTGAAGGAGAACAGTATCACCATTGGAAAGTAGAGAAACTCCTTGCAGGACTCGGATTTTCTGATGAAGACATGCAAAGACATCCCGGAGGATTTTCAGGGGGATATCAGGTACGCCTGAATCTTGCCAAAGTACTCGTTTCCGAACCTGACCTTTTACTCCTGGATGAGCCGACCAATTACCTGGACATAACGTCCATACGTTGGATTGAGCGTTTTCTTATCAACTGGCCCCATGAGCTTATACTCATCACCCATGACAGGAGTTTTATAGATAAGATTGTAACACACACTATGGGCATTCATCGCAAAAAGATGCGCAAGATAGAAGGAAATACTGAGAAGTTCTACACACAGATTGCCCAGGATGAGGAGATATACGAAAAAACGCGCATGAATGATGAAAGACGAAGAAAAGAAATTGATCAATTTATAAACCGATTTAGGGCCAAGGCAAGGCTTGCGAATCTGGTTCAGTCTCGAATAAAACTATTGGAGAAAATGGGGAAGAGGGAAAAACTCGAACAACTTAAGACACTCGACTTTGCTTTTCGATCCAAACCCTTTAATGGAAAGCAGGTTTTAAACGTTCAGGATGTCTCCTTTTCATACGATCCGGAGATACCACTTGTCAGGAATTTGAACATCGGAATAAAGGCACGCGACAGAGTTTGTGTAGTAGGGAAAAATGGTAAGGGCAAAACCACACTTCTAAAACTTTTGGCAGGAGTGCTTACACCTGAAAATGGCAAAATCACCTGTCATCCAGCTGTAATAAAAGGATTCTTTGAACAGACCAACCTCAAGACCCTGGTCGATACCAGAACAGTGGAAGAGGAAATTGGCTACTCACACCCCGATGTTGACAGACAGACAGCATTGAACATTTGTGGTGCCATGATGTTTGAAGGAGACTCCGCTCTGAAAAAGATTAGTGTGCTTTCCGGTGGAGAGAAAAGCAGGGTGATGATTGGCAAACTCCTGGTAACACCCGTTAACCTGCTGCTTCTCGATGAGATAACAAACCATCTTGATATGGAATCGTGCGATGCACTCCTTGCTGCGATTGATAGCTTCGATGGTGCTGTAATCATGGTTACCCACAACGAGATGTTTCTCCACGCTCTAGCTGAGCGTCTCATCGTTTTTCAACATGACAACGTATATGTATCCGAGGGAAGCTACCAGCGGTTTTTAGAGAAAGGTGGGTGGGAAGATGAAGAACCATTACTTAAGCCTGTTAAGGAAAATGCTGATGATAAAGAGCCAGATAGGAAACTGAACAAAAAAGAACTGAGGCGCAGACGCTCTGAGATTATTACTGAAAGAGCAAAAGCCTTAAAACCACTCGAGCAACGTATTGCACAGGTTGAAAAAGATATTGAAACTCACGAAAACGATCTCAATAAATTGAATCAGGCAATACAGAAAGCAGCACAGGCACAGACTGGCAAAAAGATAATGGAATTATCACAGTCTATTCATAACTGCCAGTCATCCATTGAAAGACTCTTTGGAGAATTGGAAGAGTTGACCAACATCTTTGAAGAACAAAGAGCCGTCTTTGAAAAGAAGCTCGGGGAAGGCTAAAATTCTGCTTTATATGCAAACTCGAATATCGAAGCACGAAATCCGAAACAATACCGAATATCATAAATCCAAATGACCAAAACGTACTCATTGCATAGTTTTCCCGAAAAAAACTTTCTCAGTATGTTTTGGCATTTAGTACATTCGAATTTCTGATTTGTTTCGGATTTCTATTTTCGGATTTCGAATTTACTGACCCAACTAAAATGCCTGGCCGGCAGAGCTTATTAGGTTCGCACCAGCTAAGCTGGAGGGTTAACAAGATTAATCAAAGATGGTTATTGAGTTAGTTCACTCTCAAGCCTTATTATAACTGACTTAAGTTTAGCATCCTTCTGAATGAGTTCATCCTGTACCTTCTGTGCATCTTCACGCGTGCTGAACTTTCCCATCATTACACGATACCATATTTCTCCTTCTCCCAAGTCATCTGTTCGTATATAGACATCATCAAACCCCAATAATTTCAATCGTATTACTTCATCGACTGCAACCCTTTTGATTTCGTAAGAGTTTGCGTTAATTGAATAGACCACTTTTTCAGACGTCATTATCTCATCCGGTGTAACCACTTGTTCAACTTTTTCTACCGTGCTTTGAGGAGGTACATTCACTGCAATTAACGGATCATCTTTTTCAGGTACAACATCTGCAACTGTTTTAACCGTGTCCGGTTTTTGCTGAGATATTTCCTCTTGCACCAGTTGGGAAACATGAGGAGCAAGTCCCATTTCGGCAAGCGGTTGTTC
>CBDTTR010000226.1:0-3836 GCA_965363405.1 uncultured bacterium
GGAATCCAGTGGACTTCGGTATCACTTATTTTTTTATTTTCAAACAGGTCTTCTGGTGCGATATATCCGTGGTCTGGTTTGTACTTATTGATTATGATCTACTTTAAGACTTCAAGCAGAGTGTCCATAGAAGTAATCCTGGGATCAAAAAGTGCAGGTGAGATCGCTATGGTTAAAAATGTCTCTCGCCTTCTCCATAAAAGCTTTAGATGGGGGAGATACGCCGTTTAGCTTCCACTCTTTATCCAGTCTATTATATTTACTGATGCACAGGCAGTGGAAAGGTAATAGTTCGATTCTGTTTACCCCTATCTCTTTTACAAAGTGAGCGCAGCCTTCCATATTTTTGCGCGAGTCAGTATATCCAGGTATTAGGGGGATGCGGATAATTATGGGGATGCCTGATGATGCAAGTTTTTTTGCACTTGCTAAAATCAGCTTATTCCCGACACCCGTATATTCTTTGTGTTTAGCTGTCTCCATCTGCTTAAGATCAAAGAGTATCATGTCCACGTAATCGAGGACCTGATCCCAGTTTTCTAACTGCGTATAACCGCTGGTATCTAATACTGTATGAATTCCATTCTCTTTGCACTTTTTAAAGAGGGCACGAACAAAATCCGGCTGGCTCATGGGCTCACCCCCTGACAGGGTAACGCCACCACCGGAATTTTTATAGAACAACCCGTCTTTTTCAACCTCTTTAAAGACTGCTTCTACCTCTTCCTGCCTTCCCACTAGTTGGCGCGCTTCGCTGGGACATACAGGTACGCACTTTCCACAGCCTTGGCAAATGTTTCTCAGGAATTTTATTTCTTCATTCCATCTTTTGATGGCCTTATGAGGACATACTTCCAAACACCTGCCGCAGTGGGTGCACCGTGAATGGTCAAGCATAATCTCAGGATGATTGCTCTGTGATTCTGGATTAGAGCACCATAGGCATTTGAGAGGGCATCCTTTGAGAAAGACTGTTGTCCTTATTCCCGAACCGTCATGAATGGAATATCTTTGGATGTCGAAAATAGTTCCCAGGCAGCTATTCATAAGGAGTAACAAAGATTTACCACTGTGATCGCAAGAGTGCGCTGAGAATAATTTTATTACTTCTGCGATCTTAGTGTGCTCTGCGGTGAATAAACCGTTTTTTATTTACCAGTGATGCTCGGTTCTTGAGATGATTTCCATTTGAACTTGGGGGGCTAGTTCGACAAAGAATACGCTGAATCCTGCAAGTCTTACCACCAGATCCTTGTAGTTCTCAGGATTACGCTGGGCATCAAGCAGCGTCTCTTTATCAACCACATTAAACTGTATGTGATAACCACCCATCTCAGCATAGGTCTTTACCAATGCCCAGAATTTCCTAACCCTCTCTTCATCATTCAATACTTCCGAATGAAATTTAAGATTAAAAAGAGTGGCCAGGGCAGGAGTGTGGTCAACCTTGGTTGCAGATTTGATCAATGCGGTTGGCCCCTTATGGTCAGTGCCTGGATAGGCAGAAAGAGAACCATCAGCATAGGGAGTGCAGGCCATTCTCCCATCCGGAGTAGCCCCGGTTGTCTGCCCGTGAAAATAGTGGGCTGTCACTCCCAGATAGGCAAGGGCAACAGTATCTCCCCAGGGATTGGTATAGTGAGGATACACCGCTTCTTTTACCAACTGAAATACCTCATTTACCGTTCCATCTGCATAATCATCATCGTTACCGTACTTAGGGGCATTAAACAACATTTTCCGCAATCCCTCTTTCCCCTTAAAGTCTACCGTAAGTGCCTCAAGCACCTCTTGCATACTGGTCTCTTTGTCCTCAAACACCAGCTTTTTGATAGCAGTCAAAGAGTTCCCTGCTGTTACCATGCCTATAGGATAGGTGGCGAGAAGATTGGTGTATCGACTACCCCCCTCGTTAATGTCCTTCCCTGCTGCAATACAGTCGTTTATCAGGGAAGAATTGAAGGGTGTGGGAACCAGATCGGGATAGGGGGCATAGAAGGTGTTCATAGTATTGATCACCCATTCTGCATTTTGCTTAAGCTGGATCTTGAAAGCTTCATTCAGTTGATCATAATCTTTGAAATTAAGAGGATCACCTGTTTCCGGACCAAGTTTTGCCCCGGTCAAGGGGTCCTTCCCATTATTGAGTGCCAGTTCCAAACACTTGGGAACACTTAAGAAACCACCAAAACAGAGGGTTGAAGAGTAAGGAATACCGATTTCAACACAGCCTGTAGGGCTATATGTCCTCGCCTCTTCTAAAGGTATGCCATAATGGGAAAGGGTAGAGAGAGCATATTTGTCGCAAAAGATGGCCGGTTTTCCCCCGCCGCTTTTGATCACCTCTGCACATTTGAACAAAAAATCCTCTTTGAGCCCATCAAAATAACGGAGAGATAAGGTCGGCTGGGATAGCTTTATCTCCTTCTCAACCTCTAAAATGAGATAAGAAAACTCGTTGGTTGCATCTTCCCCTTCTTCAGTCTGACCACCTATGGTTACGTTCTGAAAAACACTCCCCTGACACAGGTTGGCAGTAGCACCCTGATGAAGCACTTCTATCTCGGCAAACTTAATCCACAGACATCCCAGTAGCTCCTTTGCCTCATCTCTTGTAATCCGCCCTTCTTCTATGTCTTTTTTGTAAAAGGGGTATAGATACTGGTCAAGCCTGCCGGGAGAATAACCCCAGGAGTTGTTCTCTATCTCAACGGCAAGGTGGGTGAACCAGATGGATTGCAGGGCCTGATGGAAAGTCCTGGCAGGGTTAGCAGGGACCTGCTCACAGTTTTTTGCGATCTCTTCTAATTCCTGCTTGCGTGTGTAATCGCTTTCTTTAAATGCCTTTTTCTTTGCAAGATCAGCATATCTTTGAGATAATGTGATTACTCCATTTAAGGCGATGATAACTGCTTCCCAGAAATATCTTTTGTGCAGGTCTTCATTGGACAAGATCAGTTGTTTGTCAATTTGCTCTTGTGCCTCCGCGATAATTCCCAAAAGACCCTGATTCAATACCTTAGGGAAATTTACTACCTGCCTTCCATGCGGTGCAGGGACATCAAAAGCAAAGGAGAGCCTTGCTTTAACCCCATCCTCTATCAGATTGCCCCACTTCTCCTGCCAGAGAGGAAGGAGGACATCCCTTACCGTTTTGCCTTTCCAGTACTCTATATCTTTTAGGATTATGTCATGATCTTCAACAGTGATCTCAAATTTACTGGTTTCTCTCGAAGAAAGAATCTTCAGTTCCTGCTCAATCCAATCAGTAGCAAACTCAGGATAGAGCGATCCCCCTCGTCTGTATTTGGTTTGACTGCCTACAATAAGTTCGCTATCATATATAGCGATCTCTTTATTTAAAAGAAGGTTATCAAAAGCCCTGGCCCTGCGCATGGCAATAGGTTCACCCTCTGATTGTTTCCAGTATTCTGTGAAGAGATGGGATCGTTCTCCACAAACATGGGGAGTTGCAGAAAGAACATCCTCTCTCAATGCAGTAACACGATCACTAATCCTGAACCTTGAATCCGTTCCACCATTCTCAGCTACAACACTATAGGAACCCTGGACAGCCATATGTTTAAACCTCCTTAAGAGATAATTATTCGGATAATCCATAATCTTAAACTAAATAACTATAACAAATTTTAATAACACATGCAATGATTAAAAGAAGAAAAAAGGTGTCAGGCTTCACTTTTTTCAATGTTTTGGTTAGTGTCGTTTCCATTTGCTGTTATTAAAATACTTTTCTTGTAAAATAAATTGTAGTATTAAATTAATCTGCTTATTTGGAAAACTCCAGTTAGATTACCCTGATGAAATTATTAACA
>CBDTTR010000227.1:0-3827 GCA_965363405.1 uncultured bacterium
CAAAGATTGCAGTCCACTTCCCTCCCCACTTCCTTCTTCCACTTCCTTCTTCTCTTCAAATTTTTCCTTTAACTCTTCTCCCAGGGATGTAGCAGCCTCTTCTTGGCTCCCCATATACTCTTTCATTCCCTCTTTCTCTTCGATCTCCTTTATCTCTTTTATACTTAAGCTAACTTTCCTCCCCTTTTTATCGATATTGGTAATAATAGCAGAAAGCTCATCTCCTGACTTGCAATTCTCCATTTTAACATCATCACCCAGTTCGGAAACATGGATGAGCCCTTCAATCCCCTCACCCAGTTCGATAAAAATGCCGAAGCTAGTAACATTAGTAATAGTTCCTGTAACATTCTGACCTTTATTAAACCGCTCAGAAATCTCATCCCAGGGGTCTTTTTCTAATTGTTTGATACCAAGAGAAAATCTTTCGTTCTCTTTGTCAATACTTAAAACGACCGCCCTCACTTCTTGTCCCCTTTTATAGAGTTCAGAGGGGTGTTTTACCTTCTGGGTCCAAGAGATGTCAGATATATGTACCAAACCATCTATTCCCTCATCAAATCCAATGAATATCCCAAAGTCTGTTATATTTTTTATGCTACCCTCTATTACAGTCCCGGGTGGATACTTCTCTTCCATGAGAACCCATGGATTAGACTCCAACTGCTTTAAACTTAGGGAAATTCTCTTCCTCGGCACATCCAGATCTAAAACCATAGCTTCGACCTCATCCCCCACAGATAACAACTGAGAAGGGTGCTTCATCCTTTTAACCCATGACATCTCAGAGATGTGTATCAAACCTTCAATCCCTTCATCCAATTCGATGAAAGCACCATAATTCGTAAGATTTACTATTTTCCCTTTTAACCTGGCGCCAACCGGGTACTTTTCCTCTGCCTTGGTCCAAGGATCAGACTTGATCTGTTTATATCCCAAAGACACCCTTTCTTTCTCCTTATCGAAACTTAGTATTTTGACATTGATTTTATCCCCGATTTTGAACATCTCCGAAGGATGTGACACTCTACCCCACGATATATCTGTAATATGAAGAAGACCATCAATACCACCCAGGTCAACAAATAGTCCATAATCGGTAATATTTTTGATTATCCCTTCTACAATTTGTCCTTCGCTGATGGTTTTCACAGTTTCCTTTCTTAATGTTTCCCTCTCCTTCTCCAAAAGTGCCCTGCGCGATAAAACAATATTCCCCCGCTTTTTATTAAACTTAAGAACCTTAAACTTAAACGTCTTACCAATCAGAGTTCCCAGATCTCTGATTGGATGAAGGGCAACCTGAGAACCTGGCAAAAATGCGGGAATACCAATATCGACGGATAAGCCTCCCTTAATCAAAGCACTTACTTTTCCTTCAATAACTCCATCTTTCGCCAGGACTTTATTGATCTCTTCCCAAACTCTAAACTGGTCTGCTTTTTCTTTAGATAGAACGATCTCTCCATCATCGTCTTCCCACTGCTCTAGATATACCTGAACTTTATCTCCTACCTTAACCGTTAGTTGCCCTTTCTCATCCTTGAATTGTGAAATAGGAATTCTTCCCTCAGATTTATATCCTACATCCACAACTACATAATCAGTTATGGTTTGAATCACTTCCCCTTGAACAACTTCCCCCTGTTTTAAATCCTTTATACTATTCTCAAAAATCTCTTGAAAGCTTAACTCCTCTTCTTCCTGCTGGCTATCTCCCGATGATTTGTTCTCACTTCCTTCCATAAGTAAATCTTCATTTTCATTCTTTGACTTTGTTTCAGAATAAACTTCGTGGTTATTTTCCATTGATACTTACCCCCAAGCTATTTTATTTTGAAGAAGAAGGCAGACGCTGTTGAACTATCTTCAACATTGCTTCCACGACTTCTTCAATGTTCATCTTTGTTGAATCAACTTCTATAGCATCATCTGCTGATTTCAAAGGCGAAAGCACCCTCCTTGTGTCATCTGAATCTCTTTTTTCTATCTCTCGAATAGTCTTATCAAGATCAAATGCTTTGCCTTTGTCCCGGTACTGCTTAAACCTCCTCTCTCCTCTAATGTTTAAGGATGCATTGAGAAAAAATTTTACCTCCGCCGCTGGGAAAACAACAGTTCCCATATCCCTGCCTTCTACTACGATACCACCCCCATCTCCCAACTTCCGTTGGATTTTGAGCAGTGCATCTCTCACAACCTTTTTTGCCGATACTCCAGAAGCAAGGAGGCTCATCTCAGGAGTTCTAATCTCCTCAGAAACGTCTTTCCCTTCTAAAAAAACCCCAAGTTTTCCATTTTTCTGACCAAAAGAAACGTCGAGCCTGTTACAAAGTGAGGAAAGGCCATCTTCATCCTCGGGATCGATATTCTCTTGCTTTACCTTCAAAGCGACTACTCTATATAGTGCTCCGGTATCGATATACTGATACTTGAGCCTTTCAGCCAAAAGCTGACTAACTGTACTTTTGCCTGCCCCTGAAGGACCATCAATTGTAATAATTAACTTTCTTTTCATAAATGTTCATCTAAAACACCATAATTATTTTGTTTTGTCAAGTCCCAAAAGGCCTATGTTAGATAAAAAAATAAAAGCGGTATTACGAGAGAAAAATATTATACATGTGGAGACCGTAGATAATCCCAAAAGAGTGATGCGGACTATCTGAAGAGCATGGACAACTCAAGAAACTTAAAAATCCAGGGTATTTCTATTAAGCACACCTTTTATTTATCAAAGAAACATTAAAAATGTACTTGACATTATGATGGTGTTTTAATATGTTAATTGTGGTTTTTAAAAGAAGTCGCTTTTAATTGATCAACTTCTTAACCCAATTCACGTTTCAATTAAGTAAATCTAAAGGAAAGGAGAGAGAGTATGGCTGAACTCAACTGGCAGGGTAACAGTAAGGCAATGTTTGACAAGTTAATAGAAAGCTCACCGAAACCTTTCAGGGCAATGACGGAGAAAAAGATGCTGGAAGGCATGGAGAAAAAAGCTGGCGAAGGTGGGGCAGTTACTGAGGATATAGTAATCGAAGTAGTCAAAGAGATTACTCCTAAGCCTTTTGTAGCTATGGCTTTGAAAAATATTGAGCCTCTAAAAACTTAAACATAATCCGACTCTTTATTTATTAAAAGGGGCAGCTCGTGATTAATTCACGTAAACTGCCCCTTTTTAATAACCAAATCTATCCTGTAAGCATATATTATCTTTTCAATCAGCCACCCTTCTTCCCGTCAGATATATGTTTTGTCTGACGAATAATACCCCTCTTAACACAAACATCATCATAATCAGCCATTGCTTCTGAGGATGTGTCATCAGCATCAGTTAAAATTCCTATAGCTCGTACTTCCTCGGGTTCTTTATGAAACAGCCTTTTGTAATCTTCATAGGCATTTACCTCTTCCGTTACCCATTGACCTAAAGGAGAGCTGCCGTTCTCAAGAACAATAATCTTGGTTTTTTTAGAATATGGGCTTTCTGTAACGGTTCCCTTAGACAAAGATGAACTCCACACATATTTTATGCATTCAGGCTTCAAACTATCAGGGACGGGGACTTTAATCCACCATCTGTTTCTGAACCTCTCAGGTTTAAACAAACTGGGGAAAATAATGTATATACCAGCAACACTGTCTCCCGAACTTTTATATCTTTCATCACCACCTTGAGGAAGCTTCAAAGCCCTCCACCTCCATGAAAGAATGGGGAATTCATTCAAATTATAACTAAATTCCTTAGCAATGATATCACCACTATCCTTCACTCTCGCTTCGAGAAAATAATTTCTTTCCTCCTCTCCTATTTTATAAGAATC
>CBDTTR010000228.1:0-3809 GCA_965363405.1 uncultured bacterium
TTCGACTCCCGCCGCCTCCACCATCTTTTTAGCATATTTAGTATAAATTAGAGTATATTTAAGTTTATTTGATTACCAATAGTTTTGGAGAAATGAATGAAAAAAGCATTCAAAATCATAGGAGTAGTACTACTTGTCATTATAGTAGCAGTCGCAATCTTCATATTTACATATCAGCCTAAAAAGTATTCCGATTTCGGTGTTTTTACAAGTCTTCGTAATCAAGTTCTTATATTACTACAAGAATATGGAGCACAAGAAAGATCTATTACTCAAGATTTCAGCGAATTTACCTTAAATTTATCTTTTCCGTATAACAAGGTATTTGGCAGTGATGTCATTGCTGTACCCCTAAAATCCTTCCACAATGATAAAATAGCCGCTGCAACCATCACCCAGTTTGAGCTTCCTCCCAATTCTTCTTATTTTAGAGATTTTACCTTAAACATTAGACCCCAGTATGGATTAAGAGCCCCTGTTTTTCACATCGATCTTATGAAGCCTTCGTTGGGAACACCCGGGCTTTGCATCGTCGATTTCTTCAATGTCGATAAAGACAATATTTCTTTGGAATCGTTCTTTGGTGATGAACGTACAACCATTGAAAAAGCCTTGTCAATTGTCGAGAAATACCAGCGAAGTGTAGAAGAAGGAAGAGGGAAAATCAGCCGATATCTCGATCCCTATAAAAGCACGTATCGATTCGAGCTCAAGGAACCAGAAACAGACGATGAGACCATACGAAAGGCGTATTATCAATCGGTTGAAGAAGCCTTACAACTACTGTTTCCTGCCTATTTTAAAAGTTTGCATGCGGTCCAGATAGATACTAACTTTGCAAAAAGACATGAAGAGAAAACAAAAGATTTTGTTCAGCTAATGTATAAGAATGATTTTGCCATTGCTTTAGGCAAAAGAATTTTTAAAAAGCATTTTAAAAAATACTGGCTGGATGGTTTTTGGAATGTACAGGTAGAGTTACAGGATTAATACTCAAAGAAGGGTTTTTAACTTCCCCTTAGGGCTTGAATGACAGTTTCTATCACTTCAGATGCCTCTGGACTTTTCAGCACTACTGCATCCGCCCCGGCATTGAGTGCACTCTTTCTGGTTTCAGGTTGATTGTCGGCTGTAAACAGGATCAATTTTATTCCCTGGCAATCTTTATTTTTGCGCACACCCTGGCATATCTCAATCCCTGACATAACAGGAAGCATAAAATCAATAACCGCTGCTACAGGTTTCTCTCGGATTATGAGATCCAACCCTTCACGTCCACCAACCGCAGTCATGGGATGAAAACCCGCTTTTTGAAAAAGACGGGTATAAAGTCTCAGGATAACAGGGTTATCATCAACGATGACTAATTTTTGAGGTTTAAGTTGATGGTTTTCCAATTGGTTCTTTTCATCCTGTCGCTTATCAATTACTAAAAGCATATCCGTGCTTTCAAGCTTTGTCTTTAGGTCTGGAAAGATGGAGTCACGTCCATTCCTGCGAAGACCAACAACCTCTCTTCCCATCTTCCCGGACACTTCTCTTATTGTCTCACCCAACACGCTCAATTCATCCCGGACATTGATCCACTGGGGAACAGCGTTGGTTCCAATAGATGTTTTAGACAACTCTGTCTGCTTTCCCGTGGCTGCAAGTATATCATCAGCAATCTGTTTGCCTGCCGTGGCAAAAGGTGAAATAACGCTATCCGCTCCTGCCTGTAAAATCTTTTTCTCCGAAGAAGCCTCTTCAGCTCTTGCAATAATGTGGAGAGTGGGGTTGAGCTCGCGAGTAGTGAGAACAATGAACAGATTATCTGGATCAGAGTTGAGAAGAGCTAGTAGACCTCTGGCCAACTTTACACCTGCTTCCATCAGTACATTTTCATGAGTTGCATCTCCTTCAACATAAAAATAGCCCTTTCCCCGAACTTCCTGTAGCTGTGTGGGATCAGTCTCAATGATGACAAAATCAGAACCTGCCTTTTTAAGCTGCTCCGTGGCGGCCGCACCTACTCTTCCAAACCCGCAGATAATGTAGTGAGATTTTAAGAGCGATATCTGTTTTTTCATTTTTTTTATCTCCGATCTACCTTCCTGAACCCTTTCAAGGATTGATTCTACTAAGGCATGTCCTGCAAATGCAAGGCTTCCAAAACCTATTAAGATAAGAAATATTGTAAACCCACGCCCCACCCCAGACAATGGCTTCACTTCTCCGAAACCCACTGTAGTGATGGTAATAATTGACATGTAGAGCCCCTCAAACAAGGTATACCCTTCTATCAACATATACCCCGAGGTGCCGATCGCAATAATAACCAGGCATAATATTAGAGCGATCACAATCCGATTATTATAAAACATATCTAACACTCACCAAAACGTCTTTCATTTCTATTTATTGACGTTCATAGTCTTCTTATTATTTATTAAACTTGTTTCGTTCATCCCTTCACCAACAATCCTGTTCCTACCTGCTTCCTTCGCTTCATAGAGACATTTATCTGCCTTCTCTATTAGCAACTCGGCTGAAACTTCTTCCCCATCAATGCCATGCCCAAAACCGCTTATGCCAAAGCTGGCAGTGATCTTTATCTCTTCTCCTTTCAACGGAATCACCATCTCAGATATAAGACAACGAATCCTTTCCACCACCTTCCATGTTTTATCTAAATCTGTTTCCGGCAGTACAAGGATGAACTCCTCGCCACCATACCTGGCCAGCCAGTCAACGCCTTCGCGAATAGTATCCATGATACACCTCACGCACTCCTGCAAAACCAGGTCCCCTGCTTGATGGCCGTATGTATCGTTGATCTTTTTGAAATGATCAATATCGATCATCGCAATATGGAGGGAATGTTTGTAACGTTTGTTTCTCTTGATCTCCTGGGATATATGTTCCATCAAGTAGCCGCGATTGTAGCATTTGGTGAGAGGGTCAGTTATAGAAAGCTTCTTTATTTCATCTAAGGCATTGGACAACGATCTTTCTAAATTCAAAACGCGTTCCCCGGCTTTCATACGTGCGATAAGTTCAGCCTGGTTAAACGGTTTGGTGAGATAATCATCAGCTCCGGCATCCAATCCAGCAATAATATCACATTTTTCAGCTCTGGCTGTAAGCAGCACAACAAAGACATAACCTGGGAATTTTTGTTTCCGTATAGCTCGACATAATTCAAGCCCATCCATCACGGGCATCATCCAATCCGTTATGACTATGGGATAATAATTCTTTGTTAAGCTTTCCAGTGCCTCTCGACCATTGCTGGTAGATACAACCTTTCTTCCAGCTTTCACCAGGTTCTTTTCCAGCATTCTCCTGCTAACAGGGTCATCTTCAGCTATTAATATGGGAAATGAATTATCCATCAAATTACCCTTATCTCTCCTGCTATTTGGTCACATTGCTCTTTAATAAATTCAACCGCTTCGGCCGCCCCTTCCAATCCATTCTGCCGGGCTTTTTCTTCAACCCCCTTCGCTATCTCAAATATTTTCTCCAATCCAAGATTCGCGGAAGATCCCTTTATGGAATGTGATGATGCAACTACTTCCTGGGTATCGCCCGTGTCAATTCCTGTCCTCAGTTTGTCAAGATTCGACTCTGTCGTTTCTAAAAAGAGCTCAAGCAACTCAAGGTATTCATCCTCTTCCAAACCTAAATTTTCTGCTAATCCTTTAACATCCATAGCCCTCTCCTTTTTTAAATTTCTAAATTCAACTCTTCACCCATTTCTCCACCATATCAAATACGACTTCTCTCTTAATCGGTTTGGGGATATAATCATCCATTCCTGCCTCAAG
>CBDTTR010000229.1:0-3807 GCA_965363405.1 uncultured bacterium
CTGGATACGGTAGATGTTGTTTCCCAGGTGAGAGATAATGAAGAGTACGGTGTTGCAGATCTTGATCATTACTATGAATTCTTAGGTGGACTTTCCAAATCGGTTGAGGCTGTAAGAAAGTCAAGGTCAGGTTCAGGTAGTAAAAGAAGAGCAAAGCCTGTCGTTCTGGTAGCAGATTCCACTCGAGATAAAATCAAGACTATGGGCATCAAAAAGACTATAGATTATGAGGTGCGTACCAAGATTCTTAACCCTGAGTGGATGAAGGGGCAGATAGAAAGTGGCTACAAGGGAGTTAAAAATATGAACAAAAGAGTAGAGCATCTCCTGGGGTGGCAGGCTACGGCTGGATCGGTGGACAACTGGGTGTGGAGTGAGGTAGCTGATAAATACATGTTTAATGAAGAAGTGCGCAAACAGATGATGAA
The DNA here is from genome assembly GCA_965363405.1 of uncultured bacterium. GTDB lineage: Bacteria > Desulfobacterota > WTBG01 > WTBG01 > WTBG01 > WTBG01. Next base: position 429 of record CBDTTR010000229.1, read on the forward strand.
GGAAAACATCTGGGCAGTGGAGGATCAGCTAAAACGTCTGATGGAAGCCTATAAGCGGGGCATGTGGGATGCCACCGATGAGGAGATTGAGAAATTAAAACAAATTTATCTGGAAATAGAATCAGAAATAGAGGAACAGGAGGAATAAATAATGAACAGTACTGCCAGAGAAATCTTAAGCGAACAGTATGAAGGAAGAGTTAATTATCCTTTCAGTGCCATTGTTGGGCAGGAAAAGATGAAACTTGCACTCCTGCTTAATGCCATAAACCACCAGATTGGAGGCGTTTTGATTCGTGGTGAAAGAGGGAGTGGGAAAACCATTGCGGTTAGGGCACTTTCAGATATCCTTCCGGAGATAGAGGTAGTAGAAGGGTGTCGGTTTAGCTGTGATCCTTATGATATCAGCAAGATGTGCGTACTTTGCAGGGAACACTATGAAAAAGGAATGAAACTCCCTGTAATGAAGAGAAAAATGAGGGTAGTTGAACTGCCTGTGGGAACAACAGAGGATCGTGTGGTAGGCACGCTTAATATTGAAAGGGCAATTAAAGAAGGGGTGAAAGCCCTGGAGATTGGGATGCTGGCAGAGGCTAACAGGGGGATTTTATACGTGGATAATATAAACCTCCTGGATGATCACATTATGGATGTGCTTCTTGACTCGGCAGCCATGGGGGTTAATGTTATAGAGAGAGAAGGGGTATCGGTATCACATCCTGCCGGTTTTATCCTCATTGGTACCATGAACCCCGAAGAGGGTGAGCTAAGGCCACAGCTTCATGACCGTCTGGCTTTCCATGTAGAGGTCAAGGGCATTCGTAAACTTCAGACCAGGTTAAAGATTGTAAAACAGGCATCAGAGTTCGATAGGGATCCCATCTATTTCAAAAGAGATTATGAAGATGCCGATCGGGAAATAACTGCCAAAATCATCCAGGCTGCGAAGATACTTCCCAAAGTTAAAATCAGGGAAGAGTTTTTAAGAATTACTGCCAGGATGTGTATCGAATTGGATGTCGACGGACACCGTCCTGATATCATAATTACCAGGGCTGCTATGGCAAAGGCCGCCTATGAGGGTCGACTTAAAGTAAACGAGGAAGACCTGCGTTTTGCCAGTGAACTAACTCTTGGTTTTCGTATGAGAAGAAGCCCTTTTGAAGAGGCAGCATTAGGTGCTGATAAATTCCAGCAGGTTCTGGACTATGCTAAAAAACAAGAGGCAGAAGAGAAAAAGAAAAAAAGAAAGGCAAAAAGCAGGCAGGTTAAAAAAACAAAGGGAAAAGCTAAACCGACTAAGAAAGCTACGAAACCTGTATCTAAAAAGAAAACCTCTTCTAAGAAGTAATGGTGCTCAAATTATGTGTTCCAAAGTGATGAATAAATTGTCTGGCAATGTGTTGCGGGTTTAGAGTTGCGAGTTTGACCCGCAACGCGTAACACGCAACTCGTAACATTATATTTAAATCCTGAAAATCTGCGTTCCAATTTACTGATTCTAAATAGGAGCAAACAACATGACACAAAAATCACAATTTAAAAGAGTAGTATATCCTTTTACAGCTATAGTTGGGCAGGAAAAGATGAAATTAGCCTTAATCCTCAATGCCATCAATCCTCAGGTTGGTGGGGTATTGATAAGAGGGGAGAAGGGTACGGGAAAATCCACCGCCGTTCGGGGTCTGGCCGAACTCCTGCCTGAGATTGAGGTAGCGAGGGGTTGCCCTTTTAATTGTAATCCGAGAAATATCTCACTTATGTGTCCCTCATGCAAAGAGAAGGTACTCTCTAACAGAACTGATAATAATGGGGATTCTGACGGTATAAAGATTGAACTGAAAAGGACCAGAGTGGTCGATCTTCCTCTGGGGTCAACTGAAGACCGATTGTTAGGGAGTCTTGACATCGAGATTGCCATCAAAGAAGGGAGGAAATCTCTTGAGCCTGGTATCCTTGCTGATGCCAATCGTGGCATCCTTTATATTGATGAGCTTAATCTCCTGGATGATCATGTAGTAGATGTGATTCTGGATAGTTCTACTTCGGGGATGAACGTGGTTGAAAGGGAAGGGATTTCTTTTTCCCATCCTTCCCGTTTTATTCTGGTAGGAACCATGAATCCTGAAGAAGGTGAGGTAAGGGCTCAGTTGCTTGATCGTATTGCCCTGCATGTGCCTGTTGAAGCGATTAACAGTGTGGATGAGCGGGTAAAGATTACCCTGCTTCGCAATCGTTTTGAAAAAGATCCAGAGGCATTCCTGAAAGAATTTGAACCGGAGAATCAAAAACTGAGGAGGAAGATAAATAAAGCCCAGAAACTTTTAACAGAAGTGCTTTTAAGTGATCGTATCCAGATGCTTCTCTGCAGGATGTGTATTGAACTGGACGTCGAAGGACACAGGCCTGACGTGATGTTAGCCAAAACGTCCATGACTCTGGCAGCCTATCACGGAAGGAAAGAGGTAACCCAGGACGATATCAAAGAGGCGGCAGAGTTTATCCTCCCTTTCAGAATCAGAAAAAATCCTTTCGGCGAAGAGGAACAAAGGGAACATATGTTTGATGACATTATTGAACAGATTGCTGAGGAGATGGACAAGGAACCTCCCCCTTTAGACAGTCCTGATAAGCCGGATACGGAAGACAGCGAAGAAGCCATGGAAGTGCAAGGGCAGGTGCACAAAATAGGCACGCCTGTTCAGCTTCCTAAAGAGATAAATAAGAGAAAGAGGGACCGAAAACTGCGTTCTGGTTCTGGCAAGCGGATGAAAACGCTGGCCACAGGCAGGAAGGGACGATACCTTAAACATCGTATGCCGGTTGAAGAAACTTCAGATATTGCTTTCGATGCTACGGTAAGGGCATCTGCCGTTCACCAGAAAACTCGAAAAAAAAAAGCAAACAGTAAACAGTTCCTCATTATTGAAAAAGAAGACCTGAAGGAAAAGGTAAGGCAGAGTAAAGTCTCAACCCTGATTGTACTTACGGTAGATGCGAGTGGCAGCATGGGTTCCATGAACCGTATGGAAGCAGCCAAGGGAACGGTATTTTCTCTTCTGATGGATGCTTATCAACATCGGGACAGGGTTTCCATGGTGGTTTTCAGGGGAAAAGGAGGATATGTGCTGCTGCCACCAACTTCCGGTGTGGAGCTTGCTAAAAAGCTTTTGGTCAATCTCCCTACCGGAGGGAAAACTCCGCTGGGGGCAGGGATAATGAAAGCGATGTCAGTTATCAAAAATGAGCAGAAGAAAGACCCAACCATTATCCCCATGCTGGTACTTTTAACCGATGGACGTTCGAACATCTCCATTGTTGAGGGAGCAGATCCCATGAGTGAGATCGAGAAATTGGGTAAGATGGTTCAGGAGGAAGG
>CBDTTR010000230.1:0-3786 GCA_965363405.1 uncultured bacterium
ACATAGTGAACCTCACTTTATAATTCTTAATTGTTTATAGCTTGATCTACCACTTTGGGGGCACCCAGTGGACAGACTTTGGTGCAGATTAGACACTCCATACAAATGTCGTTATCTACGACTACTACATCATCAATTACATTAATGGCTGCTACCGGGCAATGATCCACACACCCACAGCACCCTGAGCATATATCTTTATCTATCTCGATCAATGGAATTCCTCCTATAGCTCATTATGTACATATTTTAATTACTTGCAATTTTCACAGATATCAAAAAAATCCTTTGGCAGCGGCTTTCCCTTTTCTAAAAGTTCCATAACGGAAGGTGGTGGAAAGGGGTTGCCACAGGTTTTGCATTTTTTCCACTCGATTCTAACATTCCAGTTGTGAACGAGACGGGCAGAGCCAACCTTCTCCTTTTTACCAGAAGAATAAGTCCTGGCATCTTTAATGTCTTCCATGGTAATACAGTTTGCCGGGCAGATTTCTACACACGCTCCACATCCGATGCAATCCCTGGCAGATCGGTAAAGGGGAGTTGAAACAAATTTTTGAGATCCATGACCACTGAAAGTGATTGCGTTAGCTCCAATATATTCGCTGCATACATGAACACATAATCCACAGAGGATGCATTTCTCATTTTCAAGCTTGAATCGGGGAGCATCAATTCCCATCTCATCCATAAGCTCTCTTACAATCTTTACATTTGGTGATCTGGCAGCTATAAGTTCTAAAATGGTTTTTCGAATAGAAATGATATTTTCTGTTTTGGTTTCTACATTTATCCCTTCTTCCACTGTATAATTACAGGAAGTAACAACTTTAGTTCTGCCATTTTTGGTGACTTCCACTACACAGAGCCTGCAGTTGGCCAGAGGGCTTAAGCCTTCATGGTGGCAGAGGGTGGGTATTTCAATACCATTTTCTTTTGCTGCTTTCAAAATGGTAGAACCTTTGTCAGCCTTTACCTTTTTTCCATCTATTGTTAGATTAACCATCTTATCTCCACCTGAGAATTTAAGGTTTGTTTATATATTACATCGTTTAGCCGGGCATACTTGACGCTCGATATGGGTTTGATATTCTTCTTTGAAGTGACGCAGGGTTGAAATGACCATGTTGGGAGCAGACTTACCCAGATCACAAAGAGAGGCTTTAGAGATGCAATCTGAAAGCTGTTGTAACAGGTCAAGGTCTTCTTCCTTCCCAATCCCTATGGATATATCATCCAGAATCTCCTTCATTCTTTTTATTCCTTCTCTGCAGGGGGTACATCTTCCACACGATTCCTCTTCCAGAAATGTCATGAAATATTTAGCTATGTCAACCATGCAGGTTTTATCATCCATAATAATCATACCGCCTGAGCCAAGCAATGAACCTGCCTTGTACAGATCATCAAAATCGATTGTTAAGTCGATGAGTGTCGCAGGAAGTATACCGGCTGGTGGTCCTCCTACCTGAATAGCCTTTAGTTTGCTCCCTTTGGGTACGCCCCCTCCCAGATTGTTGATAATCTCTTTTAAAGTAGTTCCCATAGGGACTTCTACCAGACAGGACCTGTTGACATTACCGGATAATGAAATGACCTTGGTTCCCTTGCTCCCGTTGGTACCGATTTTTGAATACCAGTTGGCACCCCTTGAGATGATAAGAGGAACATTACACCAGGTTTCAACATTATTGAGATTGGTAGGGCTGTCCCAGAGACCTTTTTCTGCGGTGTGGATATATTTGGGTCTGGGCTCTCCTGCTTTGCCTTCAAGACTTGCCATCAGTGCGGTTGATTCTCCACAGACATAACCCCCGGCACCTTCTTTTAGGGTAATGGAGAAATTAAAACCGCTTTCGAAGATGTTTTTGCCTAAGAGCCCACATTCATTAGCCTGATCAATTGCCTTTTGCAGTTTCTCTTTAGCTGACGAATTTCCATGGTGGAGGTAGATATATCCTTCCCTGGCACCTATGGCATATCCACCGATAATCAACCCTTCCAGAATACTGTGAGGGTCTGATTCAATGAGACTCTTGTGCATCCCAATACCCGGGTCCCCTTCACTGCAGTTGCAGAGAACGTATTTCTCCTTTCCTTTAGCCTCACGGCAGGTCTTCCACTTAAGACCGGTGGGGAAACCGCCTCCGCCTCTTCCTCTCAAGTCAGACTTTATTACAACACCAATGGTATCGGCAGGGGTCATTTTAGTTAGTGCCTTATTAAGAGCAGCGTATCCACCTCTGGCGATATACTCTTCTATGGATTCTGGATTGATGAGCCCAGCGTTCCTCAGGGTAACCCTTAACTGTGGGTGGAAGAATTTGAATTCTTTTAAGGCTGGTATTGTCTTGTAATCTGGTGGTGTTTTAGAGGCGTACTTGAACGTTTTGCCATTTACAATAAGGTCTTCCTCATTGGTTCTATAAAGTGCATGTTTTTTGAGTACCTTGCCTTTAGCAATAGCGTTAACCAGAGAAGGGACATCATCAGGTGTGATGTTTCCATAAGTAAGTTTTGGTTTACCAGGGACAGTTACCTCTACAATCGGTTCCTTATAACAGATACCGATACATCCAACGGGAACAACTGTAGCATCAACACTTTGCTTGCTCAGCTCATCTTTTAATTTTTCAATGACACCCTTTGCCCCTTTGGAAAGACCGCAGGGTGCGGTCCCTACCTGTATCCTGATGTTTTTAGGGCGAAGCAGCTTCTCTCCTTCACTTTTTAGTTTGTTTAAATCACGTAAGCTCTTTACTTTCATTTTATTTCTCACCTTTGAGTTTGATGATCGTCGTTTTTGCAGAATCCTTGTCAAGGATTTCCCCATCGATTTCAACTGCTGGTGCAGCAGTACAGCAGCCCAGACACCTCACCTTTTCTAAATTGAAATCCGTGTCTTTATATTCGTCCACGTCTTTCGCTATTTCTTCTTCAATCTCCTCTAAGGTTTGGTCAGAGTGCTTAAGATAACAGGAAGTACCCTGACAGACTCTTATGGTATGTTTCCCCTTTGGTTTAAGGCTGAAGGCCTTCTCAAAATAGGCGGCCACTCTGAAAACCTCACTTAAGGGCGTACGCAATTTATCGCTCAGATGGTTTAGAGCTTCTTCTGGTAAATACCCTTCCTGCTCCTGTATATCATGCAGGATAGAGATGAGCGACCCCTTTTCTGTTTTGTGTTTCTCAATGATTTCATCAACCTTTTTCATATCCATCGGTTACTCCAAAATGGGATTGGTTAAGGAATTAATTTAAATTCAAAATACGAATAGTTTTACTTTCTAACTGTTATTGAAGCGAATTTCTACCAAAGATTAAAGAACCTGTCAAGTCAAATGTCCTCTGTCTTTTATTTTTAAACAATATAAGAGACAATATGGGGTTTTTTATTCTCCAACTAAGTACTCTCCCTCATAGTATATTGACTTGATGTGGATACCTTTCACTCCCGCATAACCTGGATAAATCTCCCCATATAGCTCTACCTTCCTTCCTACCAGAGGTACCATGTTTGACCAGGTAAACATCCCTTCTTTTTTTTGCTCTTCAGTCAGAACCCTGGGTATGCGGTGAGCCTGGTCACTTTGCGATACACTTTGTCCTTTCTTGCAAGTCGGGTAATAAAGTGTTCCGTCTTCAGCTAGAATGAATAGTTTGCTGTTTCGCTCAGCGCTTATCTTGGCAGCGAGGAGCTCTTCTTCTGTGTAAGGTTTGTCCTGGGGAGCAGTCGTTCCATTAAAGAGGGAGTTCCCCTCAACAACAACTCCCTTAACAGTGTTG
>CBDTTR010000231.1:0-3784 GCA_965363405.1 uncultured bacterium
ACGAGGCTCCACCTCTTTTCTTACTATGTCCATTATGGTGTTCCATTCCACTAATTTATTCTTTCTCATATAATTCCTGCTATCCATATCTTTCCTTAGCAACCACCATGGGAGGGGGAATTCTAGTTTTATTAGATTATAAAATAGGGGTACATTTTAAATACAGGTGCTTTGGAACTGACAGGTAAATGGATCTAATTGATAATTAGAATATTATTATTTTGTGGGTGTATGTCAAGGGAAATAAAGGCAAAATAGCAGGGGATATGGAGATGGGTTGCAGTTAAGGGCTATGAACGATAAGTTATGAGTAAGGTAAGAGAAGAGTGATCACGGGAAATTGGGAGATGAAATTGGATTGACATAATCCTGTATTTTTCTTATATTTCTAAAACTCTTGTCAATTTGTGATATTTGAACTTTTTTATATGGGTAAAGGATCGTGGAACTAAAAAGAATAACTGATTACCTTGATAGCTATCTTCAAATAGATGATTTTCGTGATGATTCTGCCAATGGGCTGCAGGTTGAAAATAGTGGGAAGGTGGAAAAGATTGGTCTGGCGGTGGATGCGTGCCATGAGGCAATAGTAAAATCAAGTGATGCTGGGTGCAATCTTCTCATCGTGCACCATGGCCTCTTCTGGGGCAAACAGGAACTCATAATAGATTATTACTTTAAGCGTGTACGTGCCCTCGTCATGGCAGATGTTGCACTTTTCGCAGTACACTTGCCACTGGATGCGCATCCTGAGGTTGGGCACAATATACAGATTGCAAGAAAGATTGGCTTAAGCAACATAGAACCATTTGCGCAGTATTATGGTAAACCAATTGGCATGAAAGGAAAGGTTAAGACACCAAAATCTTTAAGTGAAACAGCAAGTGATGTAGAAAAAGCTATCGGTTATTGTAGAGCCCTTTTGGAATTTGGACCTGACAAGATACATTCGATCGGTATCGTATCGGGGTCTGCCACCGAACCAGCCCTCTTGAGGGAACTGAAAGTTCAGGGCATAGATCTTTTTGTTACAGGTGAACCAAAACACGGAGCTTATTATCTTGCTCAGGAGTTAGGTCTGAATATATTTTATGGAGGCCATTATATAACGGAAACGTTTGGCATGAAGGCGCTTGGGAGACACATAGAAAAAGAGTTGAATATTCCCACAGAGTTTATTGATGCCCCATGCATTTTCTAGATGCTAAATAAATCACGTTGCTTATAGAGTCAGTGGAGGGGAGATGATGAAAACACTGGTCAAAAAATTTTTGGATAAAGAGATCTCTCGAAGAGGCTTCATGAAGGGTATGTTTGCTTTGGGTTTCAGTACGGCGGCAATCGATTCTGTACTCAATTCAATTGCCTATGCTGATACAACACCACCATCGAGAGGTGAGAGTTTTGAGGGAACGGGAGCAGAAGTGCTGATTGAGGTCCTGAAAGCAGCCGATATCGAGTACATCTTCAATTCAAACAGCACCGGCCAATATTCCCTCTATGATGCTTTGGCTACCAGGCCGGAGATGACGCTCATTCTTGCTGTTCAGGAAGGACAGGCGGCCAGCATGGCCCAAGGTTATGAGCTGGGAAGTGGGAAACCCGCTGCTCTTTTCATTCCAGGTATTGGTATTCCCCATGCTTCCAACAATCTCTATAATGCCTGGAAAGACCGCTCTGCCATCGTGGTTTTAACCGATGGCGGTCACAGTGAGTTTCTGGGACGTGATATGTTTGAGCAAGTGCATGATTGGATGGAACCATTGGGGCAATTCTCCAAATGGAGCTGGCATGTCAAATACCCTCAGCGGATCAGTGAAATGGTAAGGAGAGCGGTTAAGGTAGCAACCACTCCTCCTGGGGGGCCTGTCTACATCCGGTTTCCCATCAATATTCTGGGAAAACGTGGGGTTCGAGAGAAGATCTACCCTCAAAGCAAGTTCACGATCCCTCTGGGAATCGAACCCAATCCTCAACTTATAGAGCAAACGGCCAAACTGCTCATTGAATCACAAAACCCTTTAATCAATGTAGGGGGTGAGGTAACCCGTGCAAAAGCCAATCAGGAACTCATCGAGTTGGCTGAACTTCTTTCCATACCGGTCTCTCAAGGAGTGAGTTGCTATGGTGACTTTCCTTTCAAACATCCTCTCTTTTCTGGCTTTTACGGAATGGGACCATTCCCTTACGCAATGGGAATCGACACCTTTTTAAACCTGGGTGCCCTCATGCCAGATCCTGGTTTTATCACCAACCCAATTCCAGATACCTGTAAGGTTATACATGCCCGCATAGAATACGAAGATATTGCCAACATCTACCCTACCGATGTAGCAATTGCGGCAGGTATCAAGGAAACAATAGTCTCCCTTACGGATGCTATAAAGGGGATGGTTACCAAAACGCGTATGGATAACTTGAGAACAAACCGTCTGGAGAAGGTTACAAAGCAATTAGCGGAGGTTAACAACAAGCGTCAAGAAGCAGCCAAAGAAACGTGGAACACCAGTCCCCTCTCCTGGGAGCGGTTGTCAGTTGAAATGGATGAAGTTTTGGAAGACGATGCCTGTATTGTTTCTGAACTGGATGCTCGAGTTCCCTATCATTGGATGAATTTCGGGAAGGGGAAAAAGACCCTGATTGGTCAGACTACGGGGTTTTCCCTTGGCTGGGGTGTGGGTGCCTCTCTGGGTGTAAAGATTGCCCGTCCCAACAGCCAGGTCGTTTGCCTGGTGGGTGATGGGACAATGCTCTTCGGCCAACTGGAGTCACTATGGAGTTTCTCGCGATACGATGTTCCGGTAATCATTGTTGTTTTCAATAACCGCAGTTATGATGGACCCAGGAACAGAATGCTTATGTTGTCCCAACATTCGAAAGAAACAAGGAAAGACATGGCCTGTTATCTTGGAGACCCTGATGTAGATTTTGTGGGTATCGCCAAAAGTTTCGGCATTAAGGGAGAAGTTGTATCGAGTCCTAACCAGATCAAGCCTGCGATGAAACGAGCTATAAAGACAACCAGGGATGGAAGACCCTATCTCATTGATGCCATCCTTGCCCAGAAAGGATCTGGGGCTGGAGCTAATTGGCATCCTGAAATCTCTATCGCCGATAGAAGGAAGAGGAAGGTATGAGATTATTTTTATTGCCTTTAATCTTACAGATGGTTCAAGTCGTTTCATGGTTGATGGTTGGGCCGGATGTGATGAAAAAGATGATGGATATGGCAGGTCAGATGGATGAAACAGGAAAAGAGGTTAAGAAGCAAGGATTCCCAAACCTGTGACTTAAACCAGGGTGTCACGATTAGAGACTGGACCCCAACAGATATTACTTTATACATAAAATATATTGACAATTATTGATTTTTTGGATAGTTGTACCATCATTGTGGAGTAAATCTAATGAAGCTTCGCCTCAAACCGACGAGGCTTTGCGATACTGGATGCTTGATGCTGGATAGAAGATGTTAATTCGTTTTTTTTGTCAGGATCCAGTATCCAGCATCACTTTGCATAAGTGTATCTTTTGAAAAACTTGACTCAAATGTTTAAGTTCTTGATCTATAATAGACGGCTGGTTCCTCACTGGTTTATGATATCTGCGTAATCAGGAAATTTACCGATATGAATGCAGGAAAAGTATTAGGCGAAACAGCCCAGAGGTTTCCCCATAAAACAGCAGTTGTTTTCAAAGACGAGAAGATATCCTTTTCTGATTTGGACATTATGGCAACTCGATTGGCTAATAAACTGCAGGGCTTGGATATTAAAAAAGGTGA
>CBDTTR010000232.1:0-3763 GCA_965363405.1 uncultured bacterium
TAAAATCGTGAAACAAGCGTTGCAGCAAGGATTTTCAAGCCGCAGTAGATGGCTATTGCAAATTCTGGGTTTAAGCCTTCACGACCCAAACTTTTAAGTGAGCTGTAACCTCAGGGTGCAGTTTTATGGGAACACTATAAATTCCAATGGTTTTTATAGGATCATCAAGACGTATTTTCTTTCGGTCGATCTCAATTCCTTCAACCTTCAGACTATCTGCAATATCCATTGAGGTAACTGATCCGAAAATCTTGTCTTCTTCGCCAGCAGGCTTCGCTACAGTACACGATACTGTCTCAATTTTACTGGACAACTTCTCCGCATCCCTTTTAATCCTATCTCTCTTATCTTTTAACTGCTTGGCTTGATGCTCAAAAATCTTGATATTATGGGCGGTTTCTTTTATCGCCTTTCCATAAGGAATAAGGTAGTTCCGACCATATCCATCAGCTACCCTTACAAGTTCTCCTGTTTCACCCAATGAGGGGACATCTTCCATCAGAATAACTTTCATCAAAAACCTCTCTTTAACGTTTCAGAAATTTTATAATCTATTAAAATAGTAGCTTTTTCTAAAAATCGACTTACAACATTTCTCTATGTAAGAAAGACCATCAAGAAGTAACAGTAAAAGGAATTAAAGCGATACTCCTGGCCCTCTTAATGGCGGCTGTTATCTTTCTCTGGTGTCTGGCACAATTTCCAGAAATCCTGCGAGGGATAATCTTGCCTCTTTCAGTTATAAAATATCGAAGCATAGAGTAGTCTTTATAATCTATATTGAGATTACAATCAGCACAAAACCGACATACTTTATGTTTATTAAACTCCTTCTTCTTCCTGTTTTTAGTCTGCCTCTTTCTCAAAAATACCTCCCTTAAAAACCATACAAGTTTAACAACCTGTCTTCTCCCCCAGATCAATTGATGCTTTTAACAAGATCAGCCACAATTTCAGTTTTACTTTTATGTATGCCTTCACGCGTTACCCAACTGCGTTGTTGCAATCTACCTTCTACTACTACTTGTTTATCCTTCTTCAGCAACTGAGACCACTTGGCTTCTTCAGCTCCAAAGAAAATTATATCTATCAGACTCCTTTTCTTTTTTGAAAATCCACCTTTATCAGTACTAGAATAAAAGGCGAGAGCAAAAGTAGCAACCGCGGTCTTTCCTGCAGTATAACCAAAATTTGAGTCCCGAACTAACAAACCTTTTAAAACAACCCTGTTGATATCTTCCACATTCAATACGTCTAGCTTGTTTCCTGTTCTTCAAGGGGAGTTTCTTGAGCGGCAGGTAAATTCTCTTCTACTTCCTGGTCCTTATCCTCCATTTCCTTATTTAAGGCATCTATCTTTTCCTTATCCAATACCACCGTTTGATACCGTAGAATCTTTTCATCATAACGAAGTACTCTGTCTAACCCAGCTAATCCATCAGGGGTCATCATGAAATATAAAAGAAAATAGTATCCCTTCGCACACTTCTTTATTTTATGGGCACACCTTCTCTTTCCCCATTTCTCAATCTTTATCACTTCCCCTTTGCTTTGGTTAATAGCAGAGGTTACCTTATCAGTAAACACAGGCAGTTCTTCTTCCGGAACATTGGGATGGACAATAAATATCATTTCATAGTATCGTGACAAATAAATTCCTCCTCTTAAAAAATGAATATTTTACTTCACAATAGGCTCTTCAGGTCACAATTAACCTTACTAACCCTTGATCTCCTTTATCTTTAAAACAGTATACTGTTGGCGATGCCCCTGTTTCTTACTATATCCTTTTCTGCGCTTTGATTTAAATACTATAACCTTCTTACCCTTTCCCTGCTCCACGATTTCTCCCATTACCTTAGAGTCATTCAGAACAGGTCTCCCTATCTCTACTCTTTCACCGTTTGCTATCATTAAAATCTCTTCAAATTCGACAACTTCTCCAATCTCACCATTGATCTTCTCAACACGTAAAAGATCACCTTCCCCAACTCGATACTGCTTTCCGCCTGTTTTGATCACTGCATACATAATTAATATACCCCTAAGCAAAGTCGCTTAATTAACATAATGTTACCACTTTAAGGAGAAACTATTTTTGTATTAGAATATTTTCTCGATTTTCAGGTTTCCTACACTAATGAATTTTTTTGTTCCTGTCAAGGAAAATATTTCTGGAGTTTCCCCTTAGTTATCTGCTCTCAATCTCATATTCTTCCTGGTGGAAGCTACTTCTCACCTTTATGATGATCTTCTTTTTCAACTTGTCTTCCAGTTCCTCTATGGCATACCTCTCTTCATCATACAAGAAATCCGCTACCTCAGGATGGAGCGATACAATAATCATATTTGAAGGGACATTCATAGCCTCTCGCCTTATCTCCCGGAATATTTCAAAACAAAGAGTTGTTTTTGATTTGATTACACCTTTCCCCTCACAGTAAGAACATGTCTCGCATAATATTCTACTCAGATTTTCCCGTGTTCTCTTTCTGGTCATCTCAACCAGACCCAACTCTGATATCCTGAGTATATTAGTCTTTGCTCGATCTTTCCTAAGAGCTTCATAGAGAGTCTGAAATACCCTCTCCCGACCTCCTTCCCTCTCCATATCAATGAAATCGATAATAATAATCCCCCCAATATTACGCAACCTAAGCTGGTAGGCAATTTCTTTGACTGCCTCCAGGTTGGTTTTTAAAATGGTATCTTCTGGATTCCCTTTTCCCACATACTTCCCTGTATTAACATCAACAGCTGTTAATGCCTCTGTCTCCTCAATAACTATATAACCACCTGATTTTAACCATACTTTTCTTCCTAAAGCTCTGCTGATCTCAACTTCTATACCATAGGCATCAAAAATGGGTTCTTCTGCTTCATAAAATTCAATGGAATACTTCAATTGGGGTATGAAAGTTTCAATAAACTCGATAAGTTCATTATATTCCTTTGCCGAATCAACTACTACTTTCCCCACATCCTTAGTATACAAATCACGGATGGCTCTCAGACAAATGTCCAAATCAGAGTGGATAATACTGGGTACAGGAGCATTCACTTTCTTGTGTTGAACTCTCTCCCAAAGCTTCAGCAAAAAATTCAAGTCCATTAATAAATCTTCTTCCGTTCTGCCTTCACTAGCAGTTCTGACTATAAATCCCGCTTCAGGAGGTTTTATCCTGGAAACGATCTCTTTTAATCTTTTTCTCTCCCCTTCATCCTCGATTCGACGGGAAACACCTATATGATCCACGGTGGGCATAAAAACCAGGTAGCGTCCAGGCAAAGAAATATGAGCAGTTACTCGTGCTCCTTTAGAGCCAATAGGTTCTTTGGATACTTGAACCAATACCTCCTGTCCTTCATGCAACATATCCTCAATCGGTGAAGAATATCTGGAAGGGGCAAGCGTATCCTTCCTGTCCCTTTCCAAAGCAACATCTCCATTCTCTCTGGAACCACCCATCATCAATTCCAAATAATCATAATCCTCATAAACGTCATCCACATAGAGAAAAGCGGAACGATCCAAATCAATATCTACAAAAGCAGCCTGCATACCTGGAAGTACTCTTACTACTCTTCCTTTATAGATATTGCCTCCAATGCCCCTTTCTGACCGTCTTTCAATGAAAAGTTCTGCTAGAATGCCGTTTTCAATCAACGCAATTCTCGTCTCCTGGGAGGTAACATTAATTACTAATTCTGATGGCATATCAAATTCTCTCTAGTTGTTCGTCATTCGGTTGTGCTGCTCGTC
>CBDTTR010000233.1:0-3746 GCA_965363405.1 uncultured bacterium
TAGTCGTTTACGACACGATTTTACTCCTCAACATATCTATGGATATGCCTTCGTCATAAAATCGCTCCAACTGCACGTTTCGCCACGGTTTTCTGCGCCTCGCTACGATATCTACTGCAAAATCTGGGATATTGAATTCCCTTACAGTACATGAATTTATAAAGAAAAGCACTATCAATATTTTCTAAGGGAACAACAGAAAATGTAAGGAGTAGACGGATGTTTTTTAGTGAAATTGCTGTGTGGGTATATGAGAGAGGGCAGGAGAGATGTATATTATGTGGTAAGAGAACAGGTGCTAACCTTAACCAATGGCGCCGGCAATCTTGAAGATGGGTAGATACATAGCGGCAAGCATGGTACCTATGGTGCCGCCTAAAAAGACCATCATGAGGGGTTCAATCAGCGAGGTGAGTGCATCCACGGCAGTATCTACCTCGTCTTCGTAAAAATCTGCAATTTTCCCTAACATAGTGTCGAGAGCACCTGTTGATTCACCAACAGAGATCATCTGGGTTACCATGGGTGGGAAAATACCACACTTAGCTAAAGGTTCGGCAATGGTTTTGCCTTCACTGATACTCGTCTTGGTGTCTAAAATCGCCTTCTCAATAACTTTGTTACCTGCTGTTGCAGATACAATAACCAACCCTTCCAGGATAGGTACTCCGCTTGAGGTCATGGTCTCCAGGGTTCTGGTGAAATTGGCCACTGCGGACTTTTTTAACAGGGTGCCTAGGACAGGTAAACCCAGAAGCGTTTTATCAACTATAACTCTTCCTTTCTCGGTTGATTTGAATTTGGCAAATGCGAAATATAAGGCAACGATAGTTGCCAGGATATAAATAATATTATGCCTCAAGAATGCACTCATATCAACCACCGCTTGCGTCAGGGCTGGTAGCTCTCCCCCTAAACTTTCAAACATCTCCTGGAATACGGGGATTACGAAGATGAGGAGAACAGCTATGACGATAATGGAAATAATCAAGACTACGCTGGGATAAACCATTGCGCTTTTCACTTTGCTTTTAAGTTTTTCGTTCTTCTCAATATAAATTGCGAGCCTGTTGAGAATGGTATCCAACATGCCTCCCATCTCTCCTGCCGCCACCAGGCTTACGTAGAGGTCACTAAATATCTTGGGATGCCTTTTTAAGGCATTGGAAAGGGTGGTGCCACTTTCAACATCACCTTTTATTTTTGTAATTGCCTTTTTTAAAGTTGGGTTGGGCTCCTGGGAACCCAGGATATCGAGACCCTGGATGAGAGGCAATCCCGCATCAATCATAGTGGCGAACTGCCTGGTAAAGACTGCAAGAGTTTTTCCGCTGACTTTAGGTTGCAAAAAACTTATGTTTTCCAAAAGATCTTTAGGTTTGGTTTTTACCTTGGAAACCTTGATTTGCTGTGCCCGCAGAGTTGATTTAACAGCAGCTTCATTTACTGCATTCATTTCACCTTTTTGTATATTCCCTCGTGTTGTTTTCCCTTCCCATAGATAAGCTGGCATTATCTGCTCCTTTTTAAAGTATTGCCAGAATACACCGTGCTGTACACGGGAGCGAATGGCTACTTGTAAAGGTTTTTTTAAGGATAAACATTCCTGAATATATAAGAATGTAAGTTTTAGTATCCTGCCTTGTGAACGAATTCACAGGCAATTCGAAATGGGATCATTTGCATTTTTCTTCAGTCACTCTTATCGGAAATTACCAGGAGAACTTTAGTTATTAGTTGTAAAATCAAGGGCTAGTTAGCACACGTGATCCTTAGCACATCTTCAATAGTGGTCAGCCCCTGTTTCATTTTGTTGATGGCGCTGCTTCGCAAGGTTGACATACCACACTTGATTGCTTCCTTTTTTAGATCGGTACTTGAGGCCCCCTTGAGGATGAGTTCCTTAAGATTTTCATTGAGCGGCATTACTTCATAGACTGCTATACGGCCTTTGAAACCTGTATGATTGCAGTTCTTACAACCGGTTCCTTTATAGAGGTGAATATTTTGGAATTCTTCTGGTTTAACGCCTAGATCGATGAAGGCTTGTTCAGACAAGGTTGTTGGGATCCTGCATTCAGAGCAGACTTTCCTTACCAACCTTTGAGCCAGTATGAGGGTAACCGAAGAGGCGATGAGAAAAGGCTCGATTCCCATGTTTAAAAGTCTATTTACGGTGCTGGGGGCGTCATTGGTGTGGAGGGTACTCAAGACTAAGTGGCCAGTAAGGGCAGCTTTGATGGCTATTTCAGCAGTTTCGAAATCGCGGATTTCACCTACAAGTATGATATCAGGATCTTGTCTTAAGAATGCTCTTAAGGTATTGGCGAAGGTTAAGCCAATACCTTCATGAATCTGTACCTGGTTGATACCCATTAGGTTATACTCTACCGGATCTTCAGCTGTGGAGATATTTTTTGAGATTTCATTTAGTTCGCTTATGGCGGAATAGAGGGTAGTAGTCTTCCCACTTCCCGTTGGTCCGGTAACCAGAACCATCCCGAAGGGCTGGGTAATACCTTTTTGAAAATTCTCCAGATCACATTTTTCAAACCCTAACTTGGTCATGTCCAGTTGGAGGTTTGATTTGTCGAGCAAGCGCAGGACTACCTTTTCACCAAAAAGAGTGGGGAGCACAGACACACGAAAGTCAACTTCCCGATTTCTTTCCGTTTTGATTTTGATCCTTCCGTCCTGAGGCAATCTCCGTTCGGCAATGTCCAACTTTGACATAATTTTAAGACGAGAAATAAAGGCATTCTTAAATTTAAGAGAGGGGTTCATTGCATCATAGAGGACTCCGTCGATGCGGAAGCGAACTCTAAAAGTTTTCTCGTAAGATTCTACATGAATATCACTGGCACCCTTCTTTATTGCATCATTTAACATCCCGTTAACCAGCTTGATGACAGGAGCCTCTTCACTTGCAGATTTTAGCTCACTGATGTCGATTTCGTCTCCTTCCTCAAGGAACTCTACTCCTTCTCTATCTAAATGGGATACTAGTTCACTTAAGTTAGTAGAAGTGTCATAGTATTTGTTCAAGGCTTCTTTAATAGCACTTTCTGTGGCAGCAAGTACTTCAATGCGGTAGCCCGTTAAAAATTTTATATCATCAATGGCAAAAATGTTTGAAGGATCTGCCATAGCAATTACTAGAGTAGTTGCCCTCAAAGATAATGGAAAAACTAAATATTTGTGGGCAATGTCACCAGGAATTAATTTGATCAGATCGGAATTGATGCTAAATTCTGAGAGATTAATGAATGGCGTTCCATATTGACCACTTAAAAAGGAGACCAGGATATCCTCTTTAATAAATCCCAATTTAACGAGGACAGAGCCGAGTCTTTCCCCCGAACCTTTTTGTTCCTTGATGGCTTCTTGTAATTGCGGTTCACTAATTATTTTATTGTTTAACAGTAATCGACCAAGCTTTTCTGGCATAGGTGTACCTCTCTTAGAAGAAAATAATAAAATTCCCTTTAATTGCTGTCAAGCTATTTGTGACAGATGTTTGTGAAAAATGCTACCATGGATAACACAAGAATTCATTACGCTTTTTATGAAAAGAGGTTGCAACTCAGTAAAGCTTCGAGAAAGTGATAAAGACTTTTTGGTTTTTCCCGAAATGTATGGATGGGAAGACGTGCAGTCATCAAACACTTTTTAGAATTTACACTTGCAAGTTTACAGTCATTGTAGAAAATCCGAATATCGAAATCCGAAATACGAAACAATGTCAA
>CBDTTR010000234.1:0-3742 GCA_965363405.1 uncultured bacterium
GTCGATGAGTGGGGTACTGATGAGATATTGACAAGATTATCTGATCCATTCTGGTTTCAAGCCCTGGGTTGTGTTTTAGGATTTGACTGGCACAGCAGTGGCCTTACAACCACAGTTTGTGGTGCATTAAAAGAAGGAATTAGAGGTTTAGAAAGTGATTTGGGACTGTTCATTGCGGGAGGAAAAGGAAAGTCATCTCGAAAAACACCTTCTCAAATTGAAGAATACTGCCAAACTCTATCAATTGACGCAGATGACCTGGTTTATGCGAGTAGAATGTCAGCAAAAGTTGATAATACAGCTCTGCAAGATGGTTATCAGCTCTACCACCACACATTTTTCTTTAACAGAAAAGGTACATGGTCTGTTATACAACAAGGCATGAATGATAATAATCACTACGCCAGGAGATATCACTGGAAAAGCGAAGCGGTAGATAATTTCGTTTGCGAACCCCACCAGGCTATTTGCTGTGATCTTAAAGGGAAAAGCCTTAATATGGTAGCATCTGAAAGTGAAAAGGCCCGTCAGATATCAACCATACTTTCCAAAGAGAAACCTGATAAAATTGTTTCAGAAATAAAAAAAGTGGAACAGTTAATTCTCCCCAAACGACATGACATAAAACCGCTTGATTTAAACGACAAACGTTTTGAAAAAATCATGATCAAAACACATGAATGTCAGCCTGATAACTTCGAAGCATTACTCGGGATAAAAGGTGTTGGCCCAAAAACCATTAGAGCGCTCAGTCTCCTTTCAGAACTTGTTTATGGGGCTAAACCCAGTTTCCTGGATCCTGCCCGTTTCAGCTTCTCCCATGGCGGTAAAGATGGCCACCCCTACCCTGTTGACAGAAACGCCTATGATTTCTCCATTAACTTTCTAAATGATTCTATCAACAAATCCAAGATTGATAATCGAGAAAAAAGAGAAGCCTTTAAAAGACTCTCCAAATTTTAACTTTTATCTCTACCTTACTCTTCACCCTTACAACAATCTGTGATATAGAGGTTACTAAAGTAAGGATGACTTATCAGAAAACATTTTCATACAAAATGAAAGGAAATATATGGAAAAAAGAACCATTATTAGTGGTACTATTTTACTTGTATTCATTTGTTTGTTATTGGGGTTTTCAATTGGAAGTCCAGCCCTTTGGGTAACATATCATTCACATTGGGCAACCCCTCCTGCTATCTCTCTAATTATGACTCTGCTCATTGGACTTGTACTTATGGATAATCTCTTTGAACTTGGCAATTCATTAGTAATCACGTTAAAGAACCCAGGCATAAAAATTGAGATAAATAAATCCCTCGTCTGTTCATTTTTAATTGTTTGTATTGTTTCAATTATTTTTGAACTGGTACAATTTTTCATTGACCCTGGCAATACGAGTTGGTTTGACCCACTAACAGCGATTGCAGGTTCACTTTTAGGAATTACATTTCACATTATTGGATCCAAATGTCTAATGAAGAGGGTGGCTTTTGAACTTGAGAGATGGGAAGACAATGTCTTATAAACATTTAATCATCTTCCTCAAAGCTGTATTTTATGCTACACTTAACTCCTTAAGGGAGCAAGTTCTTATTAACGCAATAGGAGTAAACAATGCCTCAAATTATGGTAGATTTGCCCTTTGAAAAAATCGTTGCTACGGTTAAAAAACTGAGCGAAGAAGAACAGGAGAAATTACTTTTTGCCATTAATAATATTTACGCTAAGGCACTAGGTAAAATGCGGGACGAGGCCTGGAAGGGACATCGGGAAGGTAAGAGTATTCCTCTTGAGAGTTTAGAATGAGTTATAGGGTCTTTCTTTCGAATAAGGCAGGGAAGCAATGTAAGAACTACCAATATTCAAAAAGGAAATATCATGAAAGCACGTTATATTTTGACAACAGCAGCGATACTCGTAGCGATGATGTTTGCCGTAAATGGATGTGACGACGGAGGAGGTTCAGAAGGTAAGATTGAGCTTTCACACGATCTTGTTACCATTCCTGAGGGTGAATCGATAAATATAGGCGTAAAACTAAGTGATCCGCCCCCGGGAACCCAAAGCATCCTAGTGTTAGTTCTTGTCAGTGGCGATAAGGATATTTCTGTTCAATCCGGGGACACAATGATTTTCAACCACTCGAACTGGGATACCTATCAGTCTTTTCAACTCGCTGCTGCCGAAGATATAGATTTACTCAATGGTACGGCGTATATTCTTGTCATGTCCGAAGCCGATTACTATGCTTCCGAAGATATCACTGCAGAAGAAGAAGATGACGACAATGAACTACGTTTGGCTATTGAAGCAAAAGCTTCGAAGCTTAACATTATTAATCCGGGTGATGAGCTGCACGATGAAATTAGTGGATCAATTCCACTAACCGTTGATTGTGAAAGCGGTGGCTTGGGAACCGTGGAAGGAACGGGGATCTTGGATTATAACGGCTCCGGCTATTCGCCTGCCGGCAAGGATTATCCGGCGTGTACATATGATATGGTTGGAGTAGCGCATATATTTGTAGACGGTGCCGTAAACTGTTCGGAGGACTTTTCTCTGGGTCTAAATTTGAAAGTTACAACTGATTACATTTTTACTGCTACATGTGAAGATTTTACTTCAAGTACTCCAAATATAGAGGAGTACGATGGTCGTTTCACTTTAAATTCTCAGAATGACTATGAATATGAGCTTGAGGAAACGTGGGAAGAGGGAACTGGACATGGTACCCATTATCTTCGTGTGGAGTTATTGTCTCATTAAGCTTCCCCAAAAATAGGATAGCCTCAAAAAATAGTACTTAACCCCCTTTAAGTTTGCTCAAATTGCGCAGTAAAACCGCTCTTAGAACGTTCTATTTTGAGAGATAATTCTTCCTTAATGGTTTGGTAAGGGTAAATGAAAGAATACGCAAAAGAGGCGTGTAAATTAGTTTCCTATGCCTAAGCGAAAGGATAACCAAAAATGACAACCTGAAATTTATGTTGTGTACCAGAGGTGGAGGTATAAATTTACCCATGACCACCCGGGGGGATTGAATAGGCACATCATACATACCAAATAATCAACATTACCAAACGTATGTCACAGTGAAATATCACTGAATCGGAATGTTTCTTGTTGCAAGAATCTCAACGTATTCTGTCCCTAACCGGCACTCCCATGAGAATGTGGCAATACAAGTTATTATTATTGACACCACAACGGGAACTTTCCTATAATTATTGATAACGACTCTTAGTTATTTATAACTACTTTCAAAGGAGGCAAGAGATGAAATGCAACATGAGAATGCAGGGAATCTTTCTTATTGTAATGATGCTGTTCGTCTGGTCGGTTTCTAGTCATGCGCAGGCAGAAAAAGAACTTCCCGTTCATAACATAATCTATGCTTCAACGTATGAAGTAACCGACTGGATAAAAACCTTTATTGGAGAAGAGCAGTTATTGGATATAAATAGGTGGGTCCACACTACAAAACCATATGACGGTGTAGGAGCTTTTCTTGTGTTGCTAATGTTGATCTTTCCATGCTTTTGTTCCGTTCAGTCAAAAAAAGGACTTCTTGTTTATGATACCATTTATGGTTCCACTGCTGAAGTAGCCTACTGGATAAAAGCTCTTATTGGAGAGGATCAATTATTGGATGTAAAAAGGCTCTGTCAGGTCCTTACGGTAGAACCATATGACTATGTGATTATTGGCAGCTATACCAGATGGGAAAAACCAGATAAAC
>CBDTTR010000235.1:0-3740 GCA_965363405.1 uncultured bacterium
AGAACTGGGGAATGAAGCCATCGCGGTTTGATAAAATCTTTGTCAGTCTCTCATCTGCGTTTAAGACAAAAGATGATGTTTTAGAGGCCGAAGCTATTATCGAAGAGAAGACAAGAAGGTTTATTGAGGCTTAATTTGACCCCAATACCCCTATAAATACACTGCCAGCAATGTGTTGCTCATTTTGCAATCTCTTGCAAAGCAGATTATATGGTTCGTCAATTACTTTTTTATGTGTGAGGCTTGCATGTCGAAAGAGTAAAGAGCCATTCTTATTTTTAATTATAAAACCCAGATGGGAGGCAAAGATACCATCTCTGGTGGTGATAAGGACCATGATTTCACCCCCTTTGAGTTTGCCCGAAATGGTAAGGAGATATTGTTTGGGAAGGTATTTTATGAGTATGCGTTGCGGTGGTGGAAAATGTTTAGTATCATAACACTCAAACGATTCTGCGAACATCCTTCGGTCAATAGTTTTAACCATATCCCTGCATAAAGTGCCCCCCTTTTCTTCTGTTATGTTTCTGAGCAACCACTGATTGTGAGGAAGCCAGTCTGCCATAACAAAATGATTCCGGGTTGTAAAACTTATACTGCCATTGTGATAGCGTATCTTTTGAAGATTGTTAAAGGTATCATTATAATTTTTTGATATTGCAAGCGCCAGGGTCTGTTCGCAGAAGGTCATACAATCTACCTGGCTGAAGTCAATCAGGGAATCTTTATCATACTTCCCCTTTAGACCTTCCCCCAGACAGCCGTGGACATAGGGAGTTCCTAATGCTAACCGGGAGTAAACAGCAATTTTTTCTTTTGTTGTAGAGTGAGTGCGAGAAATATCTTTGATGAGTGAATCAATTTCTGGGATGTTTAATTGATAAAGTTTCTTAGAGGATTTTTTCTCCTGCGAGAAGAGTTCAGCTTTTCCTTGCTGTGGTTGGAAAATGGTGACTACAAAAATCGCACATAGGAGAAGAAGCGTTCTTAAGAAAAGAATCTTCATTTGTCCTCATATAAAGTGAAAAAATGTATAAAAAAGGCAGCCATTGACTGGCTGCCTTTTAATTGTCTAATTATAGTAACTATTATTATGTTGCCTTGACATTAACTGCTTGAGGACCTTTGGGCCCATCCTGCACTTCGAATTCTACAGGATCTCCTTCTCTGAGGGTCTTGAAACCATCACCCTCAATGTTTGAGAAATGCACGAATACATCATCGCCATCCTCTCGGGACAAAAAACCAAAACCCTTCTTGTCATTAAACCACTTCACTGTTCCTTTAACCATTCTTAAAACCTCCCATACTAAAAATTTAATTGAAACACTGCTGGACGCTTAATCGTAATTGCTGGAATAAGGAAACGGTTTAAATAAACCAAACCCCCCTTATCTGACAATGGAAACGATTAACGCAAGCTAACTATTCTCACACGTCTATCACAATTTAATATGTATGTCAATTTAAAAAGTGTAGGATTTTGATAAATATTTTGTTGAAAAATTCCGCTGTTTTCAGTGAAGCTGTTAATTTTATTTGTAAATATAATGTATGAGAATTCCGTCATTTCTTTGTTTTGTAGCTTTAGCAGTGACCCTATAAGGTTAGAAGGAAAGGGAAAAGACGATTTTACTTATTCAACTCATTGAATTTAATAGATACACAGTAACAATCATCTTCAAGTTTGCTTTGCACAGGGCAACCGCTTTTGTGAATAACATGCATCATGACCTTGTTTTCAGTGAGTACCTCGGCTTTAAAACCACTAATGCCGCAATCTTTAGCAATTTGAATGAGGCGTTGCAAGAGGAAGGTGCCGATACCTTTATGCTGATAGTGGTCTCGCACTATAAAGGCAATTTCAGCCATGTTAGATGGTCGGTCGAGATAATAGCGACCGACAGCGATAATCTGGTCCCTGCCTTCCTTTTGGATAAGGCCACAGATAGCCAGTTCTTCATCATGATCTGGATTAACCAGGTGTTGCAGTTTGCTGTGAGGCATTACTACTTGATGAGAGAAGAATCGTTGATAGAAACTCTTGTCCGAAAAAGAGTAGAAGAATTCCTTCATCAAAGGTTCATCTGTCTGTTTGACCGGTCTGAAAAAGACGTCTATATTTTGGTCAAAACATTTTTTAATCTCCAGTTCTTCAGGGTATGGTCTGCCGGTTTTTGGCAATACCTGATCAGAATAAACATAGCACCTGATTTTAGAAAAATTGAGTAGTTTCTTTCGAAATTTAGGATGGGCAATGTTCATCAAAGCAATTGCCCTCTCTCGAAGGCTCTTCCCGTGCAGGTAAGCCACACCATATTCCGTAACCACGTAGTGAGCATCACCCCTGGACGTTACAACTCCTGCCGCTTCCCTTAAGTGAGGAACGATACATGATTCGTTTTCGTTTTTGGTTGTTGAGGGTAGTGCAATAATGGGTTTCCCCCCTTTGGATTTAGATGCACCACGCAGAAAATCTGCCTGGCCGCCGATCCCGCTATACAAAAGGTATCCCAGAGATTCTGCTGAAACTTGACCTGTGAGATCAACCTCCAGTGCGGAATTGATGGCTATCATCTTTTCATTAAGGCTAATGATGTAAGGATTGTTAACATAGTCGCTGGGGTAGAATTCCACACATGGATTATTGTTGACAAAATCATAAAGTTTTTTGGTGCCCATACAAAAGGTGGTGACAATCTTTCCCTGGTGGATAGTTTTTTTTCTGTTGGTTATGACCCCTTCTTCCCACAGGTCGACTACCCCGTCAGAAATCATTTCAGAATGAACACCCAAATCTTTCTTATCTTTTAAATATTCAGTGATAGCAGTTGGTATGGCACCGATGCCTACTTGAATTGTAGATCCATTATCAATAAGCCGGGAGATGTTCTTAGCAATCTGCTCAGTTATTTTATCTGGGGGAGGAGAAAAGATTTCCGGGAGAGGTGTGTCATTCTCTACCAGGATATCTATCCGGTCAATAGAAATGAGGGATACGCCCAATGTTCTTGGCATTTGCGGGTTCACCTCTGCAATAACAGTATGTGCGCTTTCAGCGGCAGATTTTACCACATCCACCGAGACTCCAAAACTGCAGTATCCACGCTCATCAGGTGGTGTCACTTGAATGAGAGCTACATCGATAGGTATAGCGCCACTTTGAAAGAGATCGGGCAAGTCCGATATAAAAACAGGGGTGTAGTCTGCCCGTCCTTCAAAAATGGCAGTTTTGGTATTCTCACCAATGAAGAAGGCATTGCAACGAAAATTATTGCAGTACTGCTCTTTGGTATATGGAGTATCTCCTATTGTCAGGATATGCATAATCTCTGTATCGGCTAACCTGTTTCCTATCTTATCCAGAGTCTGTACCAAAAGGCTGGGTACGGCACAGCCAGATCCTATAAAGACTCTCCCTCCCCGTTTTATGATTTTTAGAGCTGATTTTGGGTCTCGGATTTTATGCTGATATTCAACTTTCCAGTCTTTTGGAGACATTGTGTTCCCTTTCTATTAACGCTATGCTATTTGAGTGATTTTATCACAAAAAAAAGTCAAAAGCCAGAACGTCTTGGATATTCTACAACTTATTGAAGTTTTTAGTAGTTGTTAAACCCGATGCTCTCGTAAAAAGTCAAAAATTGAGTCACTCCCGCGAAACCTGTCCTCGACCTGATCGGGGAGCGGGAGTCCATAACAACCTGAAATTACTGGATTCCTGCTTTCGCAGGAATGAC
>CBDTTR010000236.1:0-3738 GCA_965363405.1 uncultured bacterium
AGGGAAAATGCTCATCCTGATGGGCATTTTCCTCATTCTTCTTGGAATCATAATGACCGTAGGACCAAATATCCCCTGGATAGGAAGGCTTCCAGGGGATATCATCATAAAAAAGGAACATTTTAGCTTTTACTTTCCCCTCACCTCCTGTATTATCATCAGTATTATCTTAACCCTCCTATTCTACCTGCTAAGAAAATAGTCCCTTATCAACACTCCGGGGACTGCTAACTGTAAACCGAGACTCTATGAACCGTATTGAACTCTTCTCTCATGCTAAGATTAATCTAAGACTTGATATTCTGCGCAAGCGGGATGATGGCTACCATGATATACGGACAGTATTTCAAAAAGTAAGTCTTAGGGATGAATTACACATCGCCATTTCAAAAAGAGGTATTGAAGTTACATGCGATAATCCACAGGTGCCAGCAAATGAGGGCAATCTTGCCTACAAAGCTGCTCAATCTATGCTTAATCGATATAATGTCAAAGATGGGGTCAGCATAGTAATAAAGAAAAATATACCCGTTGCCGCCGGCCTGGGAGGCGGCAGTAGCAATGCAGCCTCTACCCTTATGGGAATTAATCAACTCTTCGGGCTGGGGATAGCCAAACAGGAGCTTATGAAAATAGGAAGCACTATTGGAGCGGATGTTCCTTTCTTTATTTTTGGTAAAACGGCTCTAGCCACTGGCATTGGTGATAGACTAGAAACTATTGAGATGACTCCGAAACTATGGCTGCTTCTCATAACTCCAGACATTCCTATTTCAACTGCCTGGGCATATAGTAACTTAAGAATGGGATTGACAAATAAGCACATTAATATTACTATTCCAAGTTGCATTAATCATCTTTCTGAAATAATTACCATGCTTTCCAACGATTTGGAAAAAGTGGCCATTCCCCGACACCCTATAATCCAGAAAATTAAAGATGAATTGATAGATAAGGGGGCTAAAGGAAGCCTTATGTCTGGGAGTGGTTCAACGGTATTCGGTATATTTCAAAGTGAAGATGAAGCAAAAGAAGCTTATACCCAATTGAAGACTAACAGTAACTGGCAGGTACACCTGTGTCGTACTATATAGTGCTTGTGTGAAAAGTGTAGTTCAAGTAAAATCCAAATATCGAAAAATTGTAACCACGAAGCTCACGAAGAACCACTAAGTAAAAAATAAGACGGTTGGGGTGTCGACAAGTGGCAAGTCATAGGATTTTGGTTCCTACATTCGGAGGTTCGAATCCTCCCACCCCAGCCATTTTCTTAATTATGAATGAACGCAGATTTTGCTGAAAAAGGAGATATCAGTTTTCACACCCTATAATACCAAACAATTTGGTGTTGACATATACTTAAATATCTTATATAAGAGCACGTGAAATTTAACCAATATACGAAAAATATTAGAAAGTGAGGACTTTTATCTGTGTTAAATAACATAAAGATATTTTCCGGAAATGCAAATGTTCCATTAGCTCGAGAAATCTGTAACTCGCTGGATATTCCCCTTGGCAAAGCTAATGTTAAAAAGTTCGGTGACGGTGAAATTCAGTTGGAAATTGAAGAAAATGTGAGGGGAATGGACGTTTTTATAGTGCAATCAACCTGTACACCAGTCAATGTCTCTTTGATGGAATTATTGATCATGATGGATGCTGTAAAAAGGGCTTCAGCAGAAAGAATTACTGCGGTTATCCCTTACTATGGCTATGCCAGGCAGGATCGCAAGGTTGCCCCCAGAGTACCCATCACCGCTAAATTGGTGGCTGATCTCATAACCACGGCTGGAGCTAATAGAATGCTTACCATTGATCTCCATGCTGGTCAAATACAGGGATTTTTTAATATTCCAGTTGACCACTTGTATTCCGCTCCGGTCATGGTGGAATTCATAAAGAGTAAATTTGCAGATAATCTTGTAATTGTTTCTCCTGATGCAGGAGGGGTTGAAAGGGCAAGGGCATTTGCCAAAAGGTTAGGTGCTTCTTTAGCCATCATTGATAAGAGAAGGACAAAACCAAATGAATCCAATGTAATGAACATCATTGGAGAAATAAAAGGCAAAACATCACTTCTTCTTGATGATATGGTTGACACCGCTGGAACTCTTACTCAAGCAGCCAATGCACTTCTCAATGAGGGAGCAGCTAAAGTTGTGGCCTGCTGTACTCACCCAGTCCTCTCAGGAACAGCAATTGAAAAGATTAGCAAATCAGGTTTACAGCAGATGGTAGTTACAGATACGATTCCCTTGCGGGAAGATGCTAAATCCTGCAAAAAGATAAGCGTCCTCTCTGTTGCAAGATTGCTAGGTGAAGCTATAAAAAGGATTCATAACAACGACTCGGTAAGTTCTTTATTTGTCTAAAAACACATCAACATCTTCTTATCTTTAAGGGGGTAAAATGGCAGAGAAATCAAAGCTAACTGCAACTGTTCGCAAAGAAACCGGAAAAGAGGTAGCTGGAAGATTACGAAAAAAGGGAATGCTTCCAGCAGTAGTCTATGGTCATAAAATCGATTCGATTCCACTAACCATTGATTTAAAACAACTAAAACATTTGATTGCAGGCGAAAAAAGTGAGCACAAGCTGTTTGACTTGTTAATAGAAGGAAATGGTGGACCCACAGAGAAAACAGTAATGATCAAAGAGCTTCAGGTTGACCCTGCTAAAAGGCATTATCTCCATGTTGATTTCTTTGAAGTAGCTATGGATGAAGAGGTAACTATACAAATGCTCATTAAGCTTACCGGTGAAGCCGCAGGAGTCAAGATTGGTGGAGTTCTCCAGCAAGTTCGGAGAGAACTTGAAATCAGATGCTTACCATCTCAGATTCCAGATAGTTTGGAAATTGATGTAAGCCCCCTCAATATAGGAGATTCCGTTCACTTAAAAGACCTGCAACTACCTTCAGGTGTTAAGGTTCTGGAAGATGTCGATCTTACTATCGCTACCGTACTTGCCCCAACCATTGAGAAAGAAGTAGCAGAAGAAGTTCCTGAGGAGGCTGAAGAAGAGAAAGTTGCTGCAGAGGAAGGTGGAGAAAAGAAAGTAGAGGAGGAAAAGAAAGCGGCAGAAGGGGATAAAGATAAAGAAGGAAAGGGAAAAAAGGGTTGATCAGGAGTGCTGGTGAAACTGATCGTGGGTTTAGGAAACCCTGGTAAGGAATTTGCCTTAAGCAGACATAATATCGGCTTTCTAGTAATTAATAGTTTAGCTAGAGAAAATGGTATAGTTCTCAAGGGTAGGAAGTTTAAAAGCAGGTGGGGAAGGGGAAAAATCTCCAGACGCACGGCAATTCTGGCTAAGCCTCATACCTTTATGAATTTAAGTGGAGAAGCCGTAAGCGCTATTGCCCATTTCTACAAAATATCCCCCCCGGATATTATCGTTGTTCATGATGATAGCGATATTGAGTTTGGATGCTTAAAATTAAAAACAAGTGGCGGAAGTGGGGGGCATCGTGGCATAGATTCTATAATCACCTTGTTAAAAAATGATACATTTATACGAATCAGAGTGGGGATAGGCAAACCTTCTCCCCACATTGATCACTCAGAATTTGTACTCTCCCCCTTCAATGAGACGGAACAAAAAAGCTTAAAACAAGTTATCAATAAAGCACAGGATTGTCTTGAAACAGTTATTGCACATGGTCCTGAAGCTACCATGAACAAGTTCCATTGTAAAAGACAATAAAAAACAAGTTTACCCCATTAGATGTTTACT
>CBDTTR010000237.1:0-3735 GCA_965363405.1 uncultured bacterium
GTGAAACAAGCGTTGCAGCAAGGATTTTCAAGCCGCAGCAGATGGCTACTGCAAATTCTGGGATAATGGCTTTTTTACCCAGCTAAATAAATACTGGTTCGCATATAGTGTCTATGCAGGTTCCTTATATATTCCATTAAGAGATCACTTCCTGGTAGATATTAATCCTGCCTGAAATAGTGTGGCTTTCTTTCTAACGGGGTAAAGAATAAGGAAAGAGAGGGTTTGAAATTGTAGGCGATTTATGATTTAAGTAAAGTGTGAGGAGGGAGGTCACCCCTCCCCCGTTTGTCACCATCTTACACTTCTTTTGCTATTTTTAAGAATTCATCTACGGAAAGAGCAATCATTGTCTGGGAAGTAATGCGTCCCGTAGAACATATTTTCAGGAGTGTTGCTGCTGCTGCTTTCTCATCCGGCATTTCCATGACAGTAACCACATCATACTCACCAACTAAACCATAAACGGAAAGCAGTTTCCCACCAGTACTGTTTATGACCTTTTTTACAAACTCAAAGCGTTTTGGTGTTTTCTTTATATCCATCAATCCTTCTTTAGTATATTTCCAAAGTGTGACATATGTTTGCATAATATTTTCTCCTTTTAATAGTTTATCATACTTTTTATAAATAAATCATTAATTCCACAAGCTATTCAGTCATATTATTTTTAATATAGTTTGTGACATCTTGGACCGTTTGAATCTTCTCTGCGTCTTCATCCGGTATTTCTTTTCCAAACTCTTCCTCCAGCACCATTACCAACTCAACCAGATCAAGAGAATCAGCACCCAAATCATCCACGAAGGAAGCTTCGGGCACCACTTCATCTACACTTACTCCCAATTGCTCCACAACAATATTTTTTACTTGCTCCTCAATATCCATTTTTACATCACCTCCCTTTTTGACATTTTTTATCTTTTCGGCTTCTGCGTTTTCTCGATCTTTGCCCAGGAATCACGTAATGATACTGTTCGATTGAACACCAGCATATCATCTGAAGAATCAACAGAATCGACACAAAAATATCCCTGTCTCTCGAACTGGTACCGACTTCCTGGTACTGCACCTGCCAGACTTGGTTCAACACGACATGAAGTTAACCTCTGGAGTGAATCTGGGTTTAAATAAGATTTATAATCACCAGCATCCTTTTCTTCACCCGGGTTTTCCTTTATGAAGAGATGATCGTATAAGCGCACTTCAGCTTTTAACGAATGAACAGCAGAAACCCAGTGTAACGTTGCCTTGACCTTACGACCATCTGGAGAGTCACCGCCACGTGTCCTGGGGTCATACGTACAATGCAGTTCAATGACTTCACCTGTTTTTTCATCCCTAACAACTCCTGCACAGGTAATATAATATGCATATCGCAGACGTACCTCACGACCGGGTGCCAAACGGAAAAACTTTTTGGGTGGATCATCACGAAAGTCTTCTTGCTCGATATACAACACCCGAGAAAAAGGAACTTTACGTGCACCCATATTTGGATCTTCAGGATTGTTTATAGCCTCTAGTTCTTCTACTTTATCTTCCGGATAGTTATCAATAATAACTTTAAGTGGACGCAATACACCCATCACACGCTGAGCATTTTTGTTCAGATCTTCACGAAGACAGTGCTCCAGCAGTGCTACATCCACTATACTCTCCCTCTTTGCCACTCCGATTCGCTCACAAAAGTTCCGAATTGATTCAGGTGTATAACCCCTCCTCCTAAGACCAGATATTGTAGGCATTCGAGGATCGTCCCATCCTTTTACATAGCCATGTTCTACTAACTCCAGAAGTTTTCGTTTGCTCATCACTGTATAAGTTAGATTGAGACGTGCGAACTCTATTTGCTGCGGATGATATACGTTCAATTCATTAAGAAACCAATCATACAGGGGCCGATGATCTTCAAATTCCAGCGTACAAACCGAATGTGTAATCCCTTCTATGGAATCCTCCAGGCCATGGGCCCAGTCATACATCGGGTAGATACACCATTTGTCCCCCGTTCTGTGATGTTTCGCCTGCAGAATGCGATACATAACAGGATCACGCATATTCAAATTCGGAGATGCCATGTCAATTTTCGCCCGAAGCGTGCGTGAGCCATCATCAAATTTCCCCACCCGCATACTTTCGAACAAGTCAAGGTTTTCATCGATGCTACGATTCCTATACGGACTGTCCTTGCCTGGCTCAGTTAAGGTACCACGGTATTCCCTGGTTTCATCTGCCTTTAAATCACATACATATGCTTTGCCCGCTTTAATAAGTTGGACGGCGTACTGATACATTTGCTCGAAGTAGTCTGAAGCATAAAACAACCTATCCCCCCAATCAAATCCAAGCCACCTAACATCTTCTTTGATTGATTTGACGTACTCATCTTCTTCCTTAATGGGATTGGTATCATCAAATCTCAGATTGCAAAGACCCCCCTCGTTTCCAGCAGCAAGACCAAAATTGAGACAGATAGATTTAGCATGTCCAATATGCAGATAACCATTTGGCTCAGGTGGGAATCTGGTTATTACTCGACCTTCGTTCTTGTTTACCTTCAGGTCCTCCGCAATGATATTGCGGATAAAGTTTGGTGCCGGGATCGAACCAGTATTTTTCATATCTGCGTTTCCCTTCTCCTCTTTCTCTTTGTTGTTCCGTTCACTGCTCAGCTTCTTCATCTCTTATTCCACCTCAACACCAGTAACAACGATGTTAAATCCTTCCTTACTATTAACATCGCATTTTAGCATATTACATTTATAATGAACAAACTATAAATAAATTAAAAAATATTTCAGTTATTTTTTCAATCTCAACCTGCAACTCGATATAAAGTGCATTCTGCAAAAAATATCTTGACAAAGAAAATCGCAAAGTATAACATATGTACAAGTTATCTGCTTTCACCCTCTTCTTCCCCTTGAAGGGGGCTGGTTTTTATAGGAGCGAAACCCAAAAACATAATTCCAGACTTACACAGTATGTCAAAGAACAAGCCTTTAACTTTCAAACAGGAAAGGGTTCTCTCTTTTCTCAAAGATTACCTCAGTCGTTATGGGTATCCTCCTACAGTAAGAGAAATTACAAGGCATCTTAAGATGGCAGGCCCCCACAGCGCTAAACGCTTCCTGGATATGCTGGAACAAAAGGGATACATCCGCAGAGTGGCGAAAAGTTCTCGCGCTATCGAAATCATCAACACACCTTCCTCTCCCCCTGTCAGGATGGTCCCCATCATAGGAAGGGTAAGGGCAGGCACCCCTTTACTGGCTTTAGAAAACATCGAAGGCAATCTCGCCCTGGATCGCTCACTAGCCAGATGGAAAGATGTCTTCCTGCTTCGGGTTATAGGGGAAAGCATGATTGAGGCACACATTGAGGATGGAGACCTGGCTCTGATAAAGCCTCAACCCACTGCTTTAAACGGTGAAATTGTAGTTCTCCTGCTCAATGATGAAGCTACCATCAAGCGATTCTTCAAAGAAGAAGATACCATCCGCCTGGAGCCGGCAAACTCATCAATGGAACCAATCATCATCAAGGAGGGCAAGGGAGAAGTTAGCATTGTGGGTAAGGTGGTCGCCATCTTAAGGAACATTGAGGGAAAAACTATCCGGGTCAAGAGGTAGGAATTGATATTAGATGCTGGATTAGACGATTGTGGAATTCGGATTGCAGAATGCGGAATTAAAATCCGAAATAAGAATATCGAAATCCGAAGCAAATCCG
>CBDTTR010000238.1:0-3709 GCA_965363405.1 uncultured bacterium
GTTTAAACATTTTGCAAGTCTTCCTCTTCTGCTATTTGCTTGCATGTGTGGGTATGTCTCGTTTAAGTAGCAGGTAAATCGCTCAGAAGATTACTTGGGAAAGGGGGCTTTTCAGGTTCTTCCCTGGACTTGTGAATTATATGAAATGTTGTAGCTTTTTAGAAGAGTTTTTGTTCCTTATGACTTATCAAAGCTGTGAAGAAACCGCTTCCATAAGCAACTTGTTGGAGGACGAAGGAAAATGGTACAAGGAAAAAGGCTTTAAGGGAATGAAGGTTAACGGCACTATTGATACCGATTACGGTTAGAAAAAACAACCCCAACACAAGGAAAAGTTTAAGTATGAAAAAAGCAGGATGCCAGTATATGGATAGCAAAATTAAAAGAATTGAAAAAAGGAGTGACAGAGCAGGTAATGCATGTAAGGGTTCGAGACTCGATGGGTGAAGACGAGCAAGGGTGATTCTGGCTTTGCCCATATGAAAGATTTGCTTTAAGAACTGTGCTAAATTATTCCTTCTGCGATGATAGACTCTTGCAGAATCTTCGTAGACGAGATCAAACCCGTTTTGTTTAATGCGATAGCTCAACTCAATATCTTCTGCATGAAACATTTTCTTAAATCCTTCAGTTGCCTGAAAGGCTTTTCTGGAGATAGCCATGTTGAATGTTCTGGGGTAAAAGTGGGCCAATTTCTTCCCCTTTTTCCCTCTTAATCCTCCAGTAGTTAAAGGGGAGGTCATCAGATAATGGAAGCAGCGCATGAGGAGAGGATCTTCATCATTTATAATTTCCTTTCCTCCCACAGCTCCTACCTTTGCTGAATTAAAAGGTTTAATCAAATGTTCAAGCCAATGTGGCTCAGCAATGCAATCGGTGTCAGTAAAAGCAAAAATATTACCATGTGCCTTCTCCATTCCCAAATTCCTGGCAGCACCAGGACCTCCGTGAACCTGAGTGTGGTAGGATATTTTTGCCTTGAACTGATTCATATTTTTCATGAGCCATTCTTCTGTACCATCGCTGGAGCCGTCATCTACTACAATAATCTCAAATTGCGAAGGTGGTAAGGTCTGGTCGTTAAGAGAGCAGAGGAGTTTTTTTAATTCGCTTTTTCTATTGTAGGTTGGAATAATAACAGAAATTTTTAGATGGTCGGTTTTTTCCAAGGAGGTATCTCGTTACTGTTGGGGTGTTTTTTTTGAGTCAAGTTTTTCCCTGATCGTATAGGATGTTTCCCTGTGAGATGAAAAGACAATCAACTCTCCCATTAATCCGAAAAATATGAATTGTATTCCTAGAATTAAGAGGAGAATACCAAGTAGAAGGAGCGGACGGTTACTTATCCACTTTCCAGATATGCGGAGAGCAGCCATATAGATGTTTATAGCTAAGCCGGCAAATGATAATATAGTTCCCAGAAGGCCGAAGAAATGCAGGGGTTTTTCAGGATATTTGGTGAGCATAATTACGGTCAAGAGGTCAAATAAGCCTCGTAAGTATCGTTCAGATCCAAACTTGGATTTTCCATGAATCCTTGGTTGGTGATTAACTTTTACTTCCCCTACTTTGAATCCCTTCCAGTTAGCAATAGCTGGAATGTATCGATGGAGTTCCCCATACAATTCCAGCTCTTCTATTACTTCTCTTTGGTAACATTTCAGTCCACAGTTAAAATCATGAATTTTTACTCCCGTATAAAAAGAAGTAACAAAGTTAAATAGCCGTGAAGCAATTTTTCTTAAAAAAGGATCTTTCCTTTTTAATTTCCATCCGGAGACAAGATCGTAGCCTTCATCCATTTTTTTTATCAAAGCAGGGATCTCCTCTGGCAAGTCTTGAAGGTCTGCATCAATGGTAATGATAGTTTCTCCCCTAGCTTCCTTAAAACCAACAGAAAGTGCTGCTGACTTACCAAAGTTTTTTCGGAAACGGATTGCCTTTACACGATTATCCTTCTTGTGAATGTTTCTTAAAACTGCGAAGGAGTTATCTGTACTACCATCATCGACAAAGATAATCTCAAAGCTGTCAGAAAGGGGCTGTAATGTAAGAGTAATCCGTTTATAGAGTTCTTCAAGACTCTTTTCTTCATTATAGAGAGGAATAACAACTGAGAACATGATCTTATTGTCTTCATGAATGTTTTGCATAACTAGACGTCTCTTAAATTACTTAAATTGGGTTCTTTTATACCATAGAAATGGATGAGTTGCAAAGTATAAAACGAGTGTCTTATACGACCTTAATAGAAATAATTTTGCCGAAGGAATGAATAAAGCTGGATAAAGTATCCAAAGACTTATTGACTAAATAGCCTGGGGAATGGTAATTTTTAATAGGAATAGAGTGTAGGGGGCCTATTGATTTTGGATTTTGATCTCGGATTTTTGATTTAGTAAAAGATGGGAGGAAATAGCCGGGCGGAAGTTAAGAAACAGGATGAATGATGCAGGAGTTAGAGGTATAGATTGTAATGGAAGGAAGTATGAAGATTAATCGAATGACAATCTTAATTCTGGTGTCTATATTCCAGATAGTTGTGTCTGTAATAATGTTGAACAATCTCAGCATGGAGAACTGGTCTGCCATTTATGCCGAAGATAGCAAAGGGTATCTTTTAGTAGCTCGTTACTTTTTGGGAGAGGAAATTTCATCCTCCGCTCTTCCTCTTCTAAAGTATCGGTTGTTCAGCCCGGTAGTGCCATTTATGGCATCACTTTTAGCTCGATTTTTACCTTTAGAGTGTGCCTTTCTTCTTCTCAATTGCTTCTTTTGGCTGATTACCGTCTGCCTGTTTTACCAGTTTTCGAAAAGCCTTATTAGAGAAGAGCTAGCTTACTATTGTGCACTTTTATTTACCACCTCTCTACCCCTCATTATCTGGGGACTTCCTATCATGGCTGATATGACAGCCCTCTTTTTCGCTGTCCTTAATTGTCTTTTAATAACTCGCTTGTTGTCAGATAAGAAACATGCATACCTTATTATTGTACTGACCATTCCTTTAGCTATTTTGTCGAAGCCTAATCTTGTTTCCCTCTTTCTCTTTTTTATATTATATGCCGTTTCTCAAAAACAGTATTTTAGGATATTTCCTGTGGTGTTTGGCACACTCATTTTGGTGGGAGGGGTGTATTTGTATCTGGATTTGGGAATAGAGGACTTTCTAACTTATGGGTACCTACGCCACCAGGGTTTGTTCTATGTCGTTAATGCACTGGTGTTTTGTTTCCATTGGGGTTTGCCTTTAGCAATTTGGGGCTTTTGGCTTGAAAAAGGCAGAAGAAAATTTTATCTCACCTACCTCATTAGCACTTTTGGATGTTACCTCATCTTTGTTCATAATCCCCGTCTCATATTTGTCATCTATCCAGCAGTTCTTCCTCTTATTATCGGAGGAATTGAGGCATGTGCCTGTAGGTTAGCTGATCGCTGGCACAAAATACCTGAGCGTGCCATCACTGTCCTGGTTATCAGTTACATGCTGACGTCCAACATCCTCACGGTTTTATATCTTTTTATTACCAGGGTTTTTCAGTATCGATCTATCGAAAGCCTTAAGCAGCTTTTAGGCTAGATAGGAAGGTCAATAACTCTCAATAACGGGATGAGCCCAGAGGGCTTCATCATTTCGTTCATCATCTTTAGGGCCACTGCTTACCTCAAAGGTGATGTCTACGACTTTTCCTGCAAATGTTGAAAGATC
>CBDTTR010000239.1:0-3689 GCA_965363405.1 uncultured bacterium
CTCAAGGCTTCCTTTTAATTGGGGAATGTAGTATCCAGTAAAGGTGACTGTACCGTTCCCTTTTTCACCTGTTGATTGATAAACGTCGAAGTAGGTTCTGATTAGCTGATTCAGATCTTTGTCCTCATCGTTTTCCAGTATCTGAAGGAATTTTTCCAGAGTTGCTTTTAAAGTTGTAGAGGATATGGTTTTACTACCCCAGGAATAACGTGTGGGCTTCTTTAGCCGAGAGAAGTATCCGATTTGGTTTTTTAGTACGTGTTTTAATGCTTCCTCATCACCATTGTCTGAGAAAGAGGGGTACTCATCAGGGGAAAGGGGTGTTAAAGTGGGATAAATATGTTCGAGCAGGGGAGTGAGAGTTTTTATCCTCTGGCAATTGAGGTTGAGAGCAACCATAAGCAGTAACATTAAAGCCACGAAGTGGTATGACAAAATTAATCTCATAAATTTTCTATAACCTTTTTCAGATTTTTATAAGGAGAAAACACATGGAGGTTTAAAATGTCCTTCAAACTTTTTGTTGCAGTTGGAATATACTGTTTAAAATGATATCTTTTCTTTACAGTGGAGAGATGGCCAAAAGCGCCAAGAATCTGCATATTTCGATGCAGGGCAATGAAGTGATATTCTGAAAGAAACTTTTTTTTATCGATGGGGATAAGAGTTGCGAGCTGCTTCAGGTAGTATTCCATCAGTGTTTGTCTTAGTTTGTTATTTATATCTACATAAGGGTCAAGCAAGAGGGAAGATAGATCATAGTGAAGGGGTCCCATTCTCCCTCCCTGGAAATCGAGGAAACGGATCTGCTTCTGTTTGATCATAATATTTTTTGACTGAAAGTCTCTGTAAAGAAAGAAACTACTATCTATAGATGTTAGTTTATCAGCTAATGCATCGAATTCATCTTTTAAAAAGTCTTCTGAAATATCCAGATTGAGATAGCCCTTCAGGAAGGAGCGGAAGAAGTAACCTGATTCCCATTGACGTACAAAGCTCTTATCATAATGTACGCTGTGAATTTTATTCGTATCGAATCCTTGAGCCCCCTTAACCTGGATAACAGGAAGGATATCAAGCACTTTTTTGTACAATTCCCCAAGTCTGACCGGATCATGTTTGATTTTAAGGGCTGCGTCGTGCAAATGAACATCGCCTAAATCTTCCAGGATGAACCACCCTTTATCTCTTTGATGCTCATATATTTCAGGGGTGCCAATTCCTTTGGTTTTTAAATGATGGCAGATATAGTAGAAAGAGTCATTTTCAGTTATTCCCATATTATTAGAGGGGGGATGATCATTTACCACTATGATAACAGGACCATTATGGAAAGTGAGACGATAGAGCCTGCGGTCAGAGCCATGCCTTAAGAGATGTTCCCAGGAAATTTTGCTTGAAGCAACCCCTCTATTCCTTAAATATGTTTCAGCAAAATAAATGAGCTCATGTGATAGTCTGTCTTTTTTAGAGTTGTTCATGTACTAACCAACAACCACTTTGTTTTTTAGAGATTGTTTAACCTTCACCCTGTCACCGATGATACATTCTTCAATAGTGAGGTTATCATGAACTTCCACCTCGTCCCAGAGGATGGAATTTTTTATCGTGCAATTTTTGCCAATGATAGTATTTTCCCCTACACACACATATCCGTCAAAAGTTGTATCTTTATCAATGGAAGATGATTCTGCCCGGGGAGAAAGGTGATTAAGCGTTATCTTTTTTTGATGAATGTCTTGATGGATGCGATGATAGTCCATAATAGTGCCGATGTCGAGCCAGTAATGTTTCTCAACCTGGTAACCACAAATCTTCATCCCTCGGGAAATGAGTTGGAGATAGACGGAAATGATATCTGCATAACGGTTAGGTGGAATCTCCATTAAGAGTTGGGGTGAGATAATATGGATACCTGTGAAAGCAAGTCTATGTGTGGGGGATAAGGTTTCTCTTACCCTTTCTTCTCTGATCGCTACTATATTCCCTTCATTGTCGATTTCTACCTGATTATAGCGAGAGTATTGGTGGAGGATGAGAGTTGCCAGATGCCCACTTTCAATATGATTTTGATAGGCAGCATGAAGATCGATGGTATGGATGATATCCCCATTGATGACGATAAAAGGCTGGCTATCCCAGAAGTCTTCTACCTTTTTAATAGCCCCGGCGGTACCTAGTAATTCTGGTTCATAACTTAAAGTGATGTTAACTCCGGAGGAAGTGTTTTCCCGGAAACAGGTATTAAAGTTTTGATTAAGGT
This sequence comes from uncultured bacterium, assembly GCA_965363405.1. Lineage (GTDB taxonomy): Bacteria > Desulfobacterota > WTBG01 > WTBG01 > WTBG01 > WTBG01. Next base: position 2,264 of record CBDTTR010000239.1, read on the forward strand.
GGTGAGTATTGATGATGATATCTTTTGCTCCAGTTTGCTTTAATTGGTTAATAGTAAGATCCAATATAGGAGTATTGTAAACGGGAAGCAGTGGTTTGGGTCGAAGACTGGTTAAGGGTAGCAAGCGGGTACCTTTACCCGCTGCTAGTATCATTGCTTTCATGATGCGTCTCATTTAAGAATAGAGAAAGTAGTGCTGTGCTAGTTCCTTGAAATCCTCAAGTTCCTTTTGCCAGGAGTTTTCAAGCTCGTTGATATCTTTTTGTTGCTCTATCCCTTCTCTCAAATTTTTATCTCCGATGATAAGATCTACAGGCATTTTTTCTCTTTCATACTCATAGGGAGGTTCGCGCCAGGAGAAGTGACCGGGATAGAGTGATATGATGTCTTGTACAATAGCCAGGGTTGTAACGTATGGCTTGAATATTTTGGAATCGGTCAGATGAATCTGCAATCCACCACAGACCTCATTTTGCCATTTATTAAAGGTGGGTTGAAAAAAAACCTCTCTAAGTAAGATACCGGGAAGCTTCCTTTGCTGAACCTTCCTTTTTAATTGGTAAGGATCGATAAAAGGTGCACCACATAGTTGAAAGGGTAGGGTAGTCCCTCTGCCTTCAGAAAGGTTTGTTCCTTCCAGGATAACCTGACCGGGATAGACCAGCGCTGTAACTGGTGATGGCATGTTAGGGGAGGGGAGTGTCCAGTGAAGGCCTGTTTCGTGAAATAGCATGTGTCGGTGCCAGCCTTCCATAGTAATAACTTCGAGTTCACAGCCAATCTGATAGTGGTCATTGAACAATAAAGCCAGTTCCCCTATGGTTAATCCGTGTCTCATAGGGATAGGGTGGATACCGACGAATGAGCGGAACTCATCCTTGAGAGGATTACCTTCGACCTTATCACCACCGATGGGATTGGGTCTGTCCAGTACCACAACTTTTTTACCGTGTTGCTTTGCCGCCTCAAGGCAATAAGCCATGGTCGAGATAAAGGTATACACCCTCGTTCCTACATCCTGGAGGTCTATGATAAGAATATCAATATGTTCAAACATTTCTCTGGTAGGAATGCGTGTAGCACCATATAGGCTAAATACGGGAATTTTAAATTGGGGGTGAGTAAAATCTTGTGATTCCACCATATTGTCTTGCTTTTCTCCTTCGATGCCGTGTTGAGGACCAAAGAGTGCTTTTATATTGCCGGGATATAGTTGCACAAGGAGATTAGCAGTACTGCGAAGATGGCTATCAACCGAGGCCTGGTTTAAGAGAAGCCCGATTCTCTTTTCCCCTAGCCATTTCGGGGAGGTTTCAAGCAATTTTTCAATGCCAGGTTTTATCTTACTCATCTACTTTACCTTAAATCACCTTAAATGGGAGCTTCCCTTGAGCTTCAGCTTTTCCAAAGATAACCGCAAGTAATA
>CBDTTR010000240.1:0-3613 GCA_965363405.1 uncultured bacterium
CCCTTCGGCCTCTCGGGCATCTCTCCAGAAAAATAACCAACATTCAGGAATTTATAATTGAAGATAAAAATAATTCCTAAATCCCTCAATTCCTGAATTAGTGCCTGAACGAAAAGTTATGTTCAGGCCAAATCCGAATATCGAAATCCGAAACAAATTCGAATATCAAATGACAAAATGGCCTAAACTAAGACCTTGGAAATACGAATGTTTTATTCATTGGAACATTCTTGTTTTGGTTATTGTTTCGTTTTTCGTGCTTCGGATTTCTAATTTTTTACCGAAAAATGGGGTTTTCGGTCAAGCACGAATTAGCCACTTTATACTAGAAAAGCGGAGAGAGTGGGATTTGAACCCACGAACCCAATTTCTCAGGTTACCGCTTTTCGAGAGCGGCGCCTTCAGCCACTCGGCCATCTCTCCACATACCCATCCTGCATCGTGCAGTTCCACTTTAACGCTTTGTTTTGAAGAACCCCTGAAGAATTTCTCTGCACTCCTTTTCTAAAACACCTGCAATTACAGTCATTTTATGCAAAATCTCAGGCGAAGAAGGAATGTCATATACACTGCCACAGGCCCCTGCCTTATGGTCAAATGCACCAAAGATCAACTTTTTAACTCTAGCCTGTACCAAGGCACCAGTACACATCAAACATGGTTCAACCGTAACATAAAGTGATGTGTTGGGCAAGCGATAATTCTTCTTCTTAAGAGCCGCTTCTCTTAACACCATAATTTCAGCATGGGCAGTGGGATCATTTAAGGAAATGGGCATGTTATGAGCTCTGGCCAGCACCTCTCCTTCAAAAACAAGGACAGCACCTATAGGAATCTCACCCTCTTTGAGCGCTTGCTTTGCCTCATCCAGGGCCATCCTCATGTATTCCTCTTCATTCTTGACCGGCTCTTCCTCCATGTCTTCCCTTATCTCCCCTTACAAAAAAGCTTATTAAATTATTCATCCTTGTTGCAGTTTTGTTTATATATATCTCTCTCCGCGCACTTTGTGATAAATATTCAGGTCTTTGATAAAAAAATAATAGTTTCAATTATCTAACCTGTCAATGTAATTTTTTTGCGCTGGGAAAAGTAATTCAACTAACTAAAATTGATAATAAATTTAAGATTTATAAATTATCTGCCGATATTTTCCCCTGGCTTATTCCCTGCGTGTGCCAAATTGAAAAAATAAGCTGTCTAATTCATTTTTTATTGACAAATAAAATTACTATTGTATAAATGCAGTCTATTTCTTAGATGTGAAAAGTAATCCTTACCATGGGGAGGTCGTGAGAGCAATATGTATAAAACAATTAAGAAAATGCTAAATGAAATGCGAGATAAACTTATAGAAGAAATAGCCAGAAATAGAAAGGTTGAAACTGATGATTTAAAAGATGAAATTAGCGACCTCTATGATTTAGCAGATAATGAAAGAGATCGCCAACTTTCTCACATTTTAAGTGATCGTGACAGGAAAAAAATTATAGAAATAGATGAGGCGTTAGAACGAATTGAAGATAAGACCTATGGTATCTGTGAAGAGTGCGGTAAAAGAATTACCTCCAACCGATTAAAAATAATGCCTTTTGCTCGTCTTTGTATTACATGCAAATCAGAATCAGAACAGATTGGACAGTTTAGCAAAGTCGAAGATGAAGCATCTTATAGAAATCTCTCCAATATTAGTACAGAAGAAGCCGAAGAATAAACAATATAATGTTCCCTGCCAAACATTATCCATCCCTTTCTATTACACACATTTATCGACAATCTCTGCTATCTTCGTGGTCATTCAATAATTCTCTTGAAAATCAAATCACTTTTGTTTAGGTTATAAATAATAACTAATCTTATTCTCAGGAAAATGCTTTCCGATGAAACAGATTATCTTAGGAACGGCTGGTCATATTGATCATGGTAAAACTACTTTAATAAAAACCCTGACCGGGGTAGACCTCGATAGTCTAAAAGAGGAAAAAGCAAGGGGCATTACCATCCAACTGGGTTTTACTTCACTCTCTTTACCCAGTGGTCAGAGACTGGGCATTGTGGATGTACCAGGACATGAAAAATTCGTGAGGAACATGGTCTCAGGTGTGGGGGGAATAGATATCGTTCTTTTCACCATCGCAGCTGATGAGGGCATAATGCCACAGACAAGAGAGCACCTGGATATATGCCAGATACTTAAAATTAAAAGGGGTGTTATCGCACTGACAAAAACTGACCTGGTCGATGAAGAGTGGTTACAAATGGTCAAAGATGAGATAAAAGAATTTACAAAAGGCAGCTTTTTAGAAAACGCCTCTGTTATTCCTCTCTCATCTGTTACAGGGCAAGGCATTCCTTCCCTCCTCACCACACTTGATACCCTATCCAGGGAAGTTGAAGAAAGGACCTCAGAGGGAATCTTCAGGCTCCCCATCGATCGGGTATTTACCATGAAAGGATTTGGAACGGTGGTAACCGGCACTCTCATCTCCGGAACTATTTCAATAGGTGACAATGTAGAAATACTGCCTGAAAAGATAGAAGCCAGGATACGGGGTATACAGGTACATAACCAACAGGTAGAAAAAGCCAACGCAGGGTCGAGAACAGCAATCAATCTTCAGGGAGTAGATAGAGATTTTTTAGGGAGAGGCAGCATACTGGTTCCAATCAAGACTCTAAATCCCACCTTAAGGATCGACATAAAGATAGAACATCTCTCAAGTTCTTCTAAATCAATAAAAAATCGTTCCAGGATCAGATTCCACAGTGGTACCAGTGAAGTCCTTGCTCAGCTTATTCTGCTGGATAAGGAAGAGCTTCCACCTGGCAGCAGCTCACTTGTCCAACTCAAATTGGAAGAACCTGTTGTAGTACTCCCAAGAGACAGATTTGTTATCAGAAGCTACTCCCCCATCTTCACTATAGGCGGAGGAGAAGTTCTTGATGCTCATCCTCATAAACACAAAAGATTAGCGTCAGAAACATTATCTCAATTAAATGCCCTTCAGGAAGGATCAGATAAAAATAATATTTCTCTATTTGTTTCAGATTCTGGTTTGGCAGGTCTTGACCTCCCACAGCTTATATCCAGGATGGGAAAAGAACCCTCTCAACTATCACTACTCCTAAATGAACTCATCAAAGAAAAAAAACTGGTCCTCATTGATGAAGAATCCCAAAAGGTGATTGCGACTCAGAAGTATGAAGAACTTAAATCCATGCTTCTTGAGCAGATAAGGAATTATCATAAAAAATTCCCTTTAAAAAAAGGTATGATTAAGGAAGAGTTGAAAAGCAAACTCCCACCGCTTGTTGATCCTCGATTATTCAATCGCCTGCTTACAGATTTGCTCAACTCTTCCAGTATCAAAATTGAAAAGGATAAACTATGGCTTCATCAACACAAACCCACCCTTAAGGATGCCCAGAACAAGCTAAAAGACAGGATTGCAAAAATCTACCTGGAGGGTAATCTTACACCTCCTTCTTTCAAGGAACTGATTGAGCAACTCTCAAGCAATGAAAAAGAAACAAAGAGTATCATAGATTTATTAGCTGCCGATGGCACAGTGGTCAAAGTCAAAGAGAATCTCTGGTTTCATAGAGAAACACT
>CBDTTR010000241.1:0-3609 GCA_965363405.1 uncultured bacterium
AAAGATCTGATCTTTGGGGAATACCCATCCAGACAGCAAGTTGGATGCCAAGCACACACCCCAAGAGGAGAGCTATCAAAGGTAGAATCAATACGAAAAGGAGTGACTTGTAAAATCCAGGCGAGATGACTTCAACAATAACCTTCTCTCCTGTCTGTGCATTAATGCTATTTGGGGCTGTTACCCTATTCATTTCTGGCGGAATACCTTCGGTAAAGGCAGTGATAGCACATTTGTGCTCACCTGAGCAAAATCCACTGAGTGAAAGCTGGATTTCACATTTGTCCCCTTCAACAGAAATAATCTCTCCTTGACGATAAAATCCACTCATAGTTTTTACTCAAGCTTTTTTTGCTTCTAATCTCCTGAGTTTAAGACTTTCTTAATAGCCTTTTTGATATCTTCTCTTTTGGGAACATAACCCATAAATGCCACTTTGCCATCAATTAGAAGAACCGGGGTCATCAGCCACCCTTCCTCCTCTGCTTTCTTTGCGCAGGGCATCATAAAATCATCCAGTTCCTTAGACCAACCTTCTGAAACAATCTCCCTGATTTTACACCAATCCATTTCCATATTGGCCCACTCTGCAATATCATGGGACGTTCCCACTTTTCCATATCTTTGGGCCTCTTCTGAATCATAGGCAATCTTTTTCATCTCCGCCTCTATTCCCAACTCATTTGCAACCTCTACCGCCAAATCATAAATCCGTTGACATCGTGGACACGGGGGAACAACCCCTATTACTGTAATCTTCATACGCTTACTCCCTTTCAGTAATAAAGTTCAATTTATAGAAATATCTCTACCTTGCAATCAACTACAACTAGCTTCCCTCTTTTATTGTTCCTCTAACAAATCCTCAAGGTTTTCTTCAGTGTAATTTAGAATTTCATAAGCAGGAACCGAAAGTGTTCTCCCCTTAACATCGAAGGGGTCTACCATATATGACCTTTTGAAAAATTGGGAATTCTTCTGATGGCAGTCTGTACATCCGCCAGAACCTAATGCAGCCCCAGCTAGGGCAACATCATGGCTCAGTTTAAAGGTTGAGCCATAGGGAGAATACTCATATTCCTTTGAAGTTATCACAACCTTATCTTTTCCAGATGAATAAACTTCATCACCACTAACGAAAACAACCTCTCTGTTATTTAGTTTGCCTTTCCTTTGCAGATATGTGCTCATGGAGGAAATTGCCGCATCAATTTCCTCAGGCTGGTTGATTTCAAGAAAGCCATCGCCGTTATCATCCTGTATCTTTTTTAGAAGTGAGTAGCTTTCCTTCTGAGACCACATCTTCCAGATATCCTGCATAAACACCTGATCGAGTCCTTCCCTGCCCTCCGTCTTCAGACCATACCAGATGGAGTAAAGACTGCTCACCGGGAAGAGCTTTCCTTTATACCAGCGCAATTGCGGAGAATAGAAAAAGAGAGGTTTCCCTGAACCCTTTACCAAGTTTCCATCACCATAATAGTTCCATGGCGTAAGATCAGGACCGTAAAACGACCAGATGCGTTTTAAGCCTGGCACACGGGGTAACAGGTTAAGCGCCGTGCTATCCTGTACTTGGGCGGCTTTCACCGCTTTTTCTGGAATATGACATGTCTGACATGCTATCTTTTCCAGATGTGCTTCAAGAACCTCAGCTTCCTTAAAGCTAGAATGTTTCATTATAGGGGCCATATTTAATCCCTTTTCATGACATTCCTGACAGGTGATCATGGTATTATCTAGGTCATCTCGAACCAGACTTCCAGGATCATCACCCTTTCCAAAGTTGTGTTCCTCTTTGTCCTTGATTCTGGAATCAAGGGCATTACTTCCACCGGGGTGACATTCAACACATTTCATGCTAGCCCTCAGATGTATGTCAAAACGAGAGCTGTAGCTTGTTCCCTTCTTTTTCCAGTCAGTTTCCAGATGGCAGAAAAGGCAGTTTTCTGTTGGAACCCCCTTGATAATAGGAGTACTCAAATGACCCTCAGCATCAAAATGAGATAATTGATATGTCACAACTGGTTTCTCTCCCGCTTTTACTGAAGCAGCAATTTCTGCCAATCCTGCACCTGCAGTAGCCGCCCACTTGAAATTCAGAAGAGAGAGCTGTCTGTTCCTCTCTTCCATGTTATAGGCAGGGAAATGGCACAATAAACAATCTGCTTCAATTACACCGGTTTCTGCCCAGCGTGCCTTGTAATAATCACCATCAAAGTTGTTTTCTCCGGCGGGGGCAATTTTATTTTTTGGATCAGAGGCAAAGGCATCATAACGATTCCCCTTGCGATCATATTCTAATGGACCTCCTCCAGGATGGCATTTGCCACAGGACACCACAAAAGCAAAAGAGGTTAAATCAATTTCATCTGCTGATCTGTTCTCTTTTTTCGCCAACTGGCGAAAATTGGGTGCAGGAGTTCACCATCGGCCCCCATATTGACCCGGACTCAAAACCCATTGATAGAGGTTCTTCAACTCCTCGTTTGCCTTTTCATCCTTACCCTGTTGGAAGTGATAACCTTCAGTTATCTTTTCATAATTATGGCAACCTGCTAATCCACAGGTTTGCTTAGGACTGTAAGGTACACCAGTATTTTGATTCTTAACCGGATTAATTACAGCACCACTTTCATCTCTGATAAAAAATGGTGGGCAAACTCCCAAAAAGCTTTGACCTTTTTCAATCGAGCCTCTGGCTAAAACAGCATTTGAGATCGTAACGCTTAAAACTGTTAATACTCCAACAACTAAGATAAAGAAAAAACATAGAAAACGACTTCTCTTTGTCATGGTTCTTTCTCCATTAAATTATTCTAAAAAATTGAGATATCAATTTTTCATGTTAGTTTCAGAAAAAGATGATGCAGGATCCCTGCACCCAACCAGATGTGATTTTAAGCGGTTCTCTTGAGATACTTCCTGAAGGCCAACTATTCCAACCCCGTGGTCTCCTATCCTTATCATACTGATATCTTCAGACAATACTAATCACCTCTCAAATTCTAACTCGTATCAAATCCAGTAAAATATGTGGGCCAAGACATAGTAAATCCCCACCAGAATAAAAATTATACCAATCGCCCTTCTTGACCAATATTCAAACAGGGTAACCTTTTTAAATACATTCCCTATATTCTTAATCCCCATGGCAATTAAAATAGCGAATGCCAGAACGGGAAGACCTGTTCCGATTCCGTATGTAGCTGGTAACATGATGCTTGAATTGTTTTTTAAAGCCAGTGGGATTAAACTCCCAAAGAAGAGCGCTGCAGAAATGGGACAGAAAGAGAGGGCAAAGAGTATCCCCAAAGGTACATTACCTATCGCACCAAGATTTTTAAATCGACCCACTAATTTACCTGAAGAGGATAATCCTGGAAAAGTGAATTGAAATATTCCCAGAAGGAAAAACCCTGTAATGATTAGGATAGGGCCAAGGATCTTATTCATATAGTTCTGAAGAAAATAAGCGGTCTGGGGGATGCTCAAAAGTGAGGAGGTGATCAGAAATCCCAGCCCAGTGTAACCAATTACCCTCCCTACAGTATAAAGCATCCCTGAGCTAAAAACATACGAGGTGTGGTCTACCCTCTTTAAAATGTA
>CBDTTR010000242.1:0-3525 GCA_965363405.1 uncultured bacterium
GGACGATCTTATAGACAGGATGATTTGGATCGTAAGATTGCATCTGAACAGCGGCATTCCACATATTCTCTGGCCGATTTGTGTCCTGTCCACCGTGGATGACAAAAATCAACCCGATTTTTTCCCCCACCATCCCACACGAGATTGGCCAGAAAACAAACGTCATGGCTATTAAGAAAACAAAATACCCGACTTTCTTTTTCCAGTTCATAACCCTTCCTCCTTATAAGAGATACATGTGGGAGAGTGAAATATTTCCCCCAATTAAATTGAACGATTCTTTAAACCTTGTGACATGAGAATTGTCTGCTCTCTATCGAAAGATGGATCCTTGCATTACCATCTAAAATCCCCGGTTGTCACAATATAGATATCCATTTTTACCTTAATCATGGAAAGTCTAAAATGTCAAGGGAAAGTTGTGGGATTAGGCTGAAGGGGTGAGCAAATGGGTTGTATCTCCTGAACAGCTATTTGAGGAAAGACTTTTTTTGAATACATAGCTGATTGGTATGTCCCATCAAGACTTAAGAGAAGCGGAACTTGGTTTATTCAAAAATGATTTGATGGTTGTTAAGTTGTTAGCAGACTAATTTTTCAAAAATGTTATCGTAGATAGGTACCATCCTTTGCCAGTCATACTTTGCAACAAAAGTCCGGACATTTTCCTGCCGTACCTCCCGGATGTTAAAGATGAGATTTTTTAACTTTCCCACAAGATCATCAAAATCATCATAGAAGAACTTAGGATGGAAGTCGTCTGGTATATGTTCAGGATAGGCGAGGCGTTTGGGCAGAAGGGGATAGCAATTGCAATACATTGCCTGTACCACACTACCACCAAAAAAGTCATGTACTGAAGTAACCGGCAGGATATCTGCTTTCCACAACCAGTTGGCATATTCTTCGAAATCCTTGACAAATCCGAAATGCACAATTTTGGTGTTGAGTTTTTTATGAGCTTCAAGAAAGATTTCCGGTTTTTGTGCGAAACATTCACCAAGGATTGCTACTTCAAAATCAAAACCTTCTTCATCAAGTTTGTAAAGTGCCTTAAAAAATTCCTCCGGATTCTTGTCGTATTCCCAACGATGATTCCACACGATCAGGGGAAGTTTATTGTCATCGTTTCCAAACTTTGCTGATTGATAGAGATCAAATTTTCTAAGATCCATTCCCAGGTGCAGCAAGCTGCTTTTTTGACGGATAAGTTGGGCGTTGTTGAGCTCGTTTTGGTCAGGGAATGATTTAAGAAAACGGGGTAATTCATCTACAAAAGAGTGAAGGTGATACTGGGAATTAAAAAATACCACATCAGCAGCCAGGGCACTTGCATAGTTAATAAAACCATAATGCATATCCCTTTGCTTGATAACGTCCCTGTCCTTTGGTGACCATGGGTAGGTGAGCTGGTTTTCGTGAAAATAAATAGCAGTTTTAATAGATGTACTGGCTTTCCTGGTAAGCGCCAAAAAAGTAGTAAGGTCGAGCATATCAGTAGCTAAAAGTAAATCAGGCTGGTAGCTGAGAGATAGGAATTTACGTGCAAGTGTTACTGCACCGCCATGCATGCGCCATTTCCAGAATTCCCCACCCATACTTAAAATTTCTACTTTATGTTGACTGTAATTCACATATTCTTTGGCCCACGAAGCATGCGAACCTGTAAAATATGGCTCCAGCATTAAAATTATCATACAAAATGTTACTCTTTTCCCTAGCTAAATAGTTGATTAATCAATGCTTAAGTTTCGCTTTTATAAAAGCTCTGTCATCAAAGGAGACATCGCCTTTCAACTTCCCTTTTGTAGACTTGTATTCTCGAAACATCAGAGGGTCCTTGAGTAAGATGTCTTGTAAAATGTTTTCTGTCTCTTTCAGATTATCCTTCAAGACAGGGTAGCCGTCTGAAGCCAATACAATATTGCCAACATCATCAGGGATAGTTTTGATAATTATTCCAGCATCTGGGATTGTAAAACCGTCAACAGCTGAATACCAGTATTCGGGAACAGAAGGGTTATTTTGAAACATTATGTGTCCTTTTAGCAAGGGCATTATGAACTCTCTCCCCTTTTCGTTTTGGCGAAGCTGTTCGATTGTCATTCCTTTAAGCATCTCTACCTCAAGAAACAGAGCTCTAACGTCAGATAAAATCTGGTCAACGATTCTTTTGTTGGAAACGTGTTGATTCCCCAACAGAAATTGACAGTCACCAATGAGCCAGACTTCCTGCCTGAATAGGCTAGCAGCCGCAAATGATGCGCTTATTCGTTGACTGGGATCCTTTTTAACGGTTTCAATAATGTTGAAACGTGCATAGAAGCCATTTATCATTGATGTCATCAAGTCAGCTGCCTGACGGGCGGTATAATCAAAAGGCATTTCGCTAAACGCCTGGCCAATGATTTTTGCTGCTACTTTTCCACCGGTTTCTTCATTCCATCTTCTCGTTGTATGGGATGTAGCACCATCAATTACGGCTATGAAATGTTCGTTAATGAGTATTGAATCCTCGCAATCTTCCAACCTGCCTGTTTTAGATTGAATAAACTGCTCTTCTACAACTGCTCTTATATGTTGAGTTTTTGACATGAGATTGAATTTTTTTTTGATCAGATTGACTTTTTACTTATTCTCTCAGTCAGTTACCTGACTAGAGGATGGAATGTTTTTAAGTAGCCAGCCATTTTCTCGCCCGCTGAAATGAGAGTTTCTGCCAATGATGATATGATCGTGAACGGTGATGTCAATTGTCGAAGCCGCCCTTTTCAAATCCTCTGTAAGTTGTCTATCTGTTTTGGAAGGAGTGGGATCCCCGCTGGGATGGTTGTGAACAAAGATTAAGGCTGAGGCATTATGTTTTAAAGCCCCTTCTATTATTTTGCGAGGGTAAACTGCTGTCTGGTTAATTGTTCCCTCTTCCAGAGTTTCTACCTCGATCACTTCATTTTTGGTAGAAAGATAAATAACCATGAATTTCTCATTTTTTTCTCCTGAAATAGCATGGTGACAAAAATCGAAAACATCCTGGGGGGAACTCAAAACCTCTTTTCCTTTAATACGTGTTTTAAGGTAGAATGTTGCCCCTTCTTTCAATAATTTGATAAGTATAGCTGCTCTCTCTCCAATACCTGTAACGGAAGTAAGTTCCTCAATGGAGGCATCGAATATCCCTTTGGTTCCTTTAAAGTGTTGAATCAGCTCTTTGGCAATAGGTTTTACGTCCTTCTGGGGGATAGCATAAGTTAAGAGTAGCTCTATAAACTCATAGTCGTGCAACCCTACAAGCCCTGTTTTTTTAAACCTCTCTCGCAACCGCTTTCGGTGTCCTTCGTTGAGGTTGTTTTTTATTTTCTTACTCATTGTTTATATAAATAAATAGGATAAAATGGAGATTGTTTTTAACTATCTATTAGATTTTCCATATAATATCAAGGTAAAAAAGCAGGAGAAAAGGAGGAAGTAATTATTTAATAAAAAAAGGGAATTACAAACTGCTGCTTAAAAAAGTTGACTTTATTT
>CBDTTR010000243.1:0-3506 GCA_965363405.1 uncultured bacterium
GCGAAAGCCTTTCAGCAATTGAGAGAGAAAGGCATTGCTGATCAAACGCTTGAGCGAATTCATGCACCCATAGGAATCAACATCGGAGCCAAAACACCTGAAGAAATTGCAGTAGCTATCGCTGCTGAGTTAGTGGCGGCAAGAAGCCAGACGGAAATCACTGGCTTAAGATCAACTCCAAAAAACCAGTAATGTTTGATTGCTGTGAGCGTGCGTTTTTCTCACAATGCCCTAGTACAGAATGTGAAGCAAATATTTGCCCCCCCCATTCCCTTTGCACAGGTAAGTACCATGGTGACCATAGATGAGGTTTTGGATATTCATTCTACGCATAATGAACTTATCTGTTTTGTCGGTGCCGGTGGCAAAACAACCACGTTATTCAAACTGGCACGTGAACTTAAACACCCCAGGAAAAAAGTTCTTGTTACCACTACCACGGCTATCCTCTACCCCGATGAAAGCGATTATGACGAAATAATCGTTAATCGCCTTAAAGACAGTAGAATGTTTAACACGGTTAAAGAAGGGTGCATTATTGTTTTTGCCAGAGGAGTCTCACCCGAGAATAAACTCTTGGGCATAGACAGGGAATTTATAGAAGAACTATACAAGAAGAAACTATTTCATTATATCCTGGTGGAAGGAGATGGCTCCAAGCGGAAACCCATAAAAGCACCAGCTTTTCATGAACCAGTAATACCTAACAGCACTCGCAAAACCATAGGTGTCATAGGACTTGATTCTTTGGGCAAAAAAATAGACAGCAATCATGTTCACAGACCTGAGCTGTTTTGTAAAGTAACCGGCAGTAAAATAGGTGATACCATCAATGAAAAGGTCGTAGCACAACTAATAGGATCTCCAGAAGGGCTCTTCAAAGGCGTCCCTAAGAGGTGTCAAAAATACTTGCTGCTCAACAAGGCTGACAATGAGCAGAGCAAAAAAGCAGCACTTAAAATTATAGAATTTGTTAAAAAGGACAACAGCCGCATCCGTGGCTTTATAGTAGCCACTATGGCTAATGAGAGAATGAATGCAATCAAATGGTGGGGTCGTTAGTATGACGACGGGTATTATTTTAGCATCCGGTTTCTCACGAAGGATGGGTAAGGAAAAGCTTCTTTTAAAAGTTAACGGCATCCCAATGATAGAGAGGGTCATAATGGCCGCACAATCTTCTCATCTTGATGAGCTTATCCTTATTTACCAAAAGGATGAAATAAGGGAACTGGCGAAAGAACGTGTTACCAAGATGGTGTATAATCAGCATGCAGATGAAGGGCAGAGTGCCGCCGTAAAGTTGGGCATTCAATCATCTCACCCCGATACGGATGGGTTTATGTTTTTGGTTGGGGATCAACCATATCTCGATCCCGCTACAATAAATAAGTTGATAGCTTTATTTAAGAAAGATCGAGCAAGTATCGTCGTTCCGCTCTATAACGGTGATATGGGAAATCCTGTAATTTTCCCAGCAACCGCAAGAAAGGATTTGCTTTTGTTAAACGGAGATTGTGGTGGGAGAAGATTGATCGAGAAAATGAAGGATATTGTAAAACGGGTTGAGATTGAAAAAAGCATTGTGGGAATGCATATTGATACGGAAGAAGAATATAAAAATATCCAAGAATTAAAAGAAGGAAGTAAATTTAGCAAAGCAGGACTGAAACAAGATCGTTACGATTATGCATAGTGTTTATTTGCTAAATCTTCACTTTTAGTTGAATGTTCATGTTGAATTTCATAGAATCCCGAACATGCGGCATCCAGACTGCTGACGGAAATGATATATTTGACTTGTAAATGGAGGGAACAAAATGAAAATAGAAGAAAACGAGATTTTGGGAAACAGGTTTTTTGATTTCCTGGTAACCATTTTACTTCTTGGCTCGCTCTGGGGTCTTCTTTCGGAAATAGTCTTAAGATGTGCAGTTCTTAGCCAGGGGCTTCCGTTTAAAGGAGGGATGGCTGGTTATATAACCGCTATCGGAATTGGTATGATGGGAATTGCCTTCGGCAAATTCAAAAAACCATCCTTACTAATGGGAATTCCATTGGCAACAATTTTAAGCAAGCTGCTTGCCCTATCAATCTTTAATATCCCAATTGTAGCCAGAGTAAACTCTATCCTGGCCATACTCGTGGGAGGAATTGCGTTAACCGCAACGGTAACCCTCGCAGGGAACAATCTGTTCAAAAATAACCTATTAAGATTGGCCAGCGGTATGTCAGCAGGATTTATGGCAGCCATTGCCTTCTTTTTTATCGGGATGCGGATAATCCCCTGTCCCTATCTCCTCTCCTTCAACAGGGCCGGTGGCTTTAGAGCATTTATGAGTTTTGACGGCATGGTATGGACGGTTTTCTCGGGGTTACTCTTCTACACCGGATGCTGGCTGGGTACCCAATTGAAAAATGCATCTTCGGATTTAAGGTCAGCGCAGTCACTTGCTTATTATTCAGGTTCTGTATGGGTTGCAATTTGCTGCTTAGTAGCAATGGTGTTTTTAATTACTTCTGGTTCATAACAAAACAAGAGCATCTTAAATGACCCTCATGGAATTATACCAAGAACTAAAAGGCGCATTTAATAAAGAAATAAAAAGAAACAACCTTTCAGGGAAAAGCGTGAGTGTCAGGTGCAGGGCACTCCCCGCTACAGAAGCAATAGGAAAGCCTGAGGACCAGGACTATCCGATAATAAAGGGTAAAGAGATAATGGTAGAAGCTTCCTTTGAGGAAGGAAAGGGACAGGCTTTTACAGACGAGTTTGAGAATGCAAATTATAGAGTAGAAGATCTCTTGGAAATCGAGCTCGACTCAAACAGGAGAAGGGCCAGTTTTATATCTGGTCTTAATGCGGTTTTCCGGCATCTCAGGCTTTGTGATAAGACCATTCACTGCAAGGATAGTGAACCAAAGGAATGCGCGGAAAATCTTCTCAAGGTTATTGAGCCCGAGGAGAAGGTTTTTCTGGTTGGTTTGCAACCAAGGTTTCTTGAAACCCTTGCCTCAAACCATGACGTTAGAGTTGTGGACCTCGATCCGGATAACATCGGAAGGAAAGTATCTGGTGTAGTTATCGAACCACCGGAGTTGACAGTTGAAGCCATAACATGGTGTGATTCGATATTCGCCACCGGGTCGACTTTGGTAAATGGCACCATCACAGATTTTCTTAATAAGGGTAAATCCGTGTTATTTTATGGAGTCACGATTTCAGCGGCAGCGAAGATCCTTAATCTTGATACTTACTGTCACCATGGACACTAACCAGTACATACTCATTTGCAAATTGCGTGACGAGACTGCTCATTTATAAGACTGTTCAACGGAAGACATTCATCTCTGCTTGAATACAGCGTCACGTCGCTGCGATCCTAGGGGAACTTTGGTGCGCAAGGTAAATAAGCGACATATAACATTGTTATGAGATTACTCAAAATTAAGGCATAAAGTTTGCCGATATTCTCTTCATGATTCCTGTCTGTTAATTTCTCCAG
>CBDTTR010000244.1:0-3461 GCA_965363405.1 uncultured bacterium
CTTGATACGGGGCAGGAATGACAAATAAGGAGCAAATTGGACTTTTTACGAATACGCCAACTATTGTGAACGACACAAGCAAAATGTCATTGTGAGGAGCTTTAGCGACGAAGCAATCTTCTCAAAGAGGCTCGGAACAGGCTCCGCAATCCCATGAGATTGCTTCGCTATCGCTCGCAATGACAGAATAAAATGTTCGTTCAGGAGACAAGCAATGAGCACAGAAAAGCAGAAAGTAATTCAAAAAAAGCTGCCGCGTGAAGTTTATAATGCGTTAAAAAACGTGGTTGGTGAACAATGGATATACGAACAACGTTCAGTGATAGAAACGTATAGTAAACTTTCGATCGAGGGTGGGAGCTTTGTTAAAAAACATGAGAAAGATCCACATGTCCTTCCAGCATGCGTCGTGCTTCCTTCATCAACGGAAGAAACTCAGGCCATAGTAAAGATTTGCAACCGCTACAACATCCCTTTTATACCATTTACCAATGGACAGGTTTTTTGCAACCCCACCAATCAATCACCCACACTCATTATCCACTTTTCAAGGATGAACAAAATTATTCATATTGATGTTCATAACATGAGTGCCACCCTGGAGCCCTATGTTGACTATGGCCAGCTTCAGGCAGAAGCCATGAAACGAGGGCTATGGAATGGGGGAACCCCGCTTGCAACAACACTCTGTAAACTTTCTTCCCAGTTTGCCTTTGCCGGTCTCTGGCAGACAGATTTAAAGTACGGGCTGTTTAATCGCAACATCGTAAGTGTCAAGATGGTTCTGCCTGATGGAGAGATTCTAACCACCGGTTCCCGATGCATCCCCAGGGCAGGTGATTTCTGGGAATACGGTCCAGGGCCTGACCTCATGGGACTTCAAAGGTCTGGGCTCGGAACCAACGGAATCGTGACAGAGATTACCGTGAAACTTCATTCGTGGGTTGGTGATGAGACCCTTCCTGAAATCCCTTCCGGAAGACCGAGTTTAATCGATGTGCATGACCCGAAATATGACAACCCTCCAAAGCCACTCAAAAATCACAAGCTTTGCTGGATTGAGTTTGAGGATTTTAAAACACAAATTAGTGCAATGCGCGAAATTGCCCATTCAGGAATAGCAATAGGGCTTAATGCCACAGGGGTTTATTCTGCCTTCTACTGTTCCCAGACACAGGCAATGACAATTGAACGCTGTGAGAATAAATTTTTTCCAGACTGGAACTGCTATGTCATTCTTGTGAACACGACATCAGAGGAACAGATTCCATACGAAGAAGAAGTCTTGAAACAGATTATTGAAGACACAGGAGGCACCTTTCTTTCAGAATCACATAAGCCTGAGGTGCTTGAGGCGTTGAAGCCATGGAATTACGATTGCATACGTCACTCCACCGGCTACCGGATGAACAGGAAGTTTTATGCCAATGCATGGCTGCCTGTGGGTCCCATAGATAATGCCTTTGTAACTTCGAGAGAATGGAAAAAGGCACTCGATACCTTCGGGGAACTTGACATAACAGACAGAGGAGGTGCAGATGATACCCCTTTTGTGTATGCACTCCAGAGAGGGCACTTCTGCCTGTTTGAAACCGATAACTATCCAGACCCAACACTTCCAGATGAAATAAAGAAAGCTCAGGGTTATGGAATCTACGGTGCTGCTGTAGTTGTTAAGAATAACCTGGGCCCTATGCTTATGGCATTTGCAAATGCAGAGCCTTTTACCACAATGTTCCCAGAGGTTGGGCCTAATTCTCATCTCTTTATGAGGAAAATCAGGAAAGTATTTGATCCAAACAATGTGGCTTCTCCAGGTCGTCAGGTATTTACGGAGAATGAGTGGAACCAGTTTCCAGAAGAAATCAAAAATGCAGTAAACAAGATGAGGGAAATGAATGGGATGATGCCGGTTAAGTGAATACGAAATATGGTTATCCGGAAATATCCAGTTGAATGCCTTTGCTGAAATTGTTAACAATACTGGATTCCCGCTGGAGTTTATCCCGTACTTGATACGGGGCGGGAATGACATGTTTTTTCAATCTTTTCCATCCTTGTATGTCATCCCTGCGAAAGCAGGGATCCAGGAACGAATAGACAACTGGAGTATTCCAAACAAGCGAAAAAGAAGATTTGCAAATTAACTTAAAAAATAGGGTCAGTTTATTAAGAAAATACATGAATTGCATGGGTAAGCTCAAGATAAAATCTAAATTACTTCTGCTTTTTTACATGCCCTTGTTGATTTGAAGTCCCATTCCTTTTTCAAAAGTTTTTCCACTCACCAGTTTTTTCTTCTTTCTTTTGGTTTACTGCTTTTCAAACAGGTGAAATACTGTTTTTTTTTAAAAACTTATGCGGATGCTTTAAAAAGAATTTTGGGTGAATCATGAAATTAAATGGCATGAACAAGAAAGGAAAAAAGTCGAGAAATATAGCCGGCATTAAATATCGGATGTGGAAAATTCTGATTCTTTTAGGATTGATACCCCCGTGAAGCTGGACATAAAAGGACATTTTTAGCATTTAGCTGACCGAAAAGTGCCAGGGACCTTAATTTAAGGAGTATCAGCCATCTTCTTGAAGCCGAAGAATTTTAATTAAGGTACATTTAGCCGAGCAATATTTTATTATTATTTCCAATTATTTGACATTATTGAAGGATAATTAGATATAATGGATTGTGGCATTCATCCAATTAGGGAAAAGGAGGATTGATATGGAAGCTTTTGAAAAATTAAATAGCGCTGTTGCAAATAGACCCCTACAATTGCAGCAGGCAAAGAATAAGGGCATTAAGATAATCGGATTGTCTGGCCTGGGCTATGTTCCTGAAGAGCTTATTTATGCTTCTGGTGCGATACCGATGAGGCTCGTCAGGGGAGGTGATCCGGAGCCACTGGCTGCTGCAGCGGGTTATATGGATCGTGTTTTATGTCCATTTTCACGGGCACAATTTGGTTACCGTGTTTTGGAGGAGGAATCTCGCTATCAAATGATAGACTACCTTGTCTGTGCTATTACCTGCCAGCACATGAGGAGGGTAGCTGATATGTGGGATATTAATACAGAACTTGAGGTTTTTCGCCTGGGAGTTCCTCATGCATATAATACAGAAGCAGGTCTTAGTTACTATCTTGAGATGATTAAAAGGTTAAAGGATAGACTGGAAACATTTGTGGGCAGGAAAATAGAAGATGAGAAATTGAAAGATGCCATTGTATTATATAACAGGATGAGGAAGTTGCTTAAAGAGATAAGTATTTTAAGAAAACAGGAGATGACATCAATAACAGGAAAGGAATTTTTTAAGCTTATGCACAATTCATTTTATCTTGATCCAGAGGAAATGGTGGCAATACTGGAATCTTTACTTGCTCAATTAAAAAGTAATGGTAAGAAAGGAGAAAATGAAAAGCCAAGAATTCTTCTGACCGGCAATATGCTTGCGGTAGGAG
>CBDTTR010000245.1:0-3459 GCA_965363405.1 uncultured bacterium
ACCTCTTATTTGCCACTATGAATTAGTATACATAATCTTAACATCCGGTGTCAAGAGGCAAGCATACCAAAAATATTGACACGACTTCCTATTAGGTCTATATTATTTTTGCCAAAACAAAAGAGGTGTTTTCTTTAAAATGTGCTGCATTATACAGGAGGAAAATATGAGCACCATAAAAGCTTCGCCTAAAACTTTTTCGCTAACCAGATTTATTCTTAAATTGCTAATCAGTTGTCTTGCCATTACTTTGATCCTGATCATTGTTCTATTGTTCACACTTCCCTCTTTTCTCTCTTCAGATTTTGCCCGGGAAAACATTACGGAATATTTATCAAAAGACCTTAAACGGCCTGTATCAATCAATCAATTATCGTTCTCCTGGGGAAAGGGGATCTCGTTATCCGGTTTTACTATTAAAGATAAAGACCAAAAACCCTTTGTAGACCTTAATGAACTAAAGCTCATTATTTCCTGGCTATCTCTGCTAGCCGGAAAAATCGATATCGATGACCTTACCATCAATGGGATAGACGTAACTCTCACCAGGGATAAATCGGGAAAGACCAATATCAGTGACATCCTGGAAACATCCCCAAAAGAGGCTCCATCAAAAGAGAAGGATGAATTTACACTTAAAGAACTCCCCGCTCTTTTTCTTAATGCCCACATTAGGAAAGGCAACTTTACCTTTGTTGATCGACGACTTGATAGCATCACTCGTGTTAAAGATCTTAACGTTGATCTATCCATACCATCACTCAATGAACAAATAAACTTTCTCTTAAACACCAATGTCATACTCGATGATAAACCACCTGAATCCATAGAATTAACCGGCACTGCCCACCTGGCCTCGAAAGGGAAATTCGATCCCCGAAAAGCCCGGGGCAACCTGGAAATGAAAGCTGGCTTCGGGCATATCAAGGCGTTTTTAGACCTGGCTAAATTTGACAGTCCTGATGAGGTGACTGGTGCCAGTCTATCATGCCTGCTTGATTTAAATAAACTGGCTAAACTTGGAGCAGGTATCCTGGGCTTCCCTCCCGGATTCTCTTTGAAAGGCCAGTTAAAAAGCACCCTTAATGTCCGGGGAAATATGGAGTCTCATATAGCGCTTAATGGCGACACCGTTCTTAAAAACTTATCCATAAAGGGAGGACCTTTCAAGGATGCGTCCTTTAAACAACCTCAAATCATCCTGTCCCAGGATATGTTAATCGCTTTTGCCACCAATTCGATTGATATTAAATCACTTGCACTTAAAAGTGATTTCATCAATCTCTCTATCCTGGGAACTATCAACGATTTTCAAAAACACCCCAACGGCAAAATACATCTCTCGGGAATGGGCAACCTAAATGAAATTATACTTGTTCTGAGGAAAGTCCTCCCCATCCCGCCTGACCTGAAAATTTCCGGGGACATGAACCTAACCTTATCAGGAACTGGAGATCTTAACAAATTAAACGTCAAAGGCACAACTGGCATTAAAGATTTACAAATTAATGCTGACTTTCTTGGGAATCACCCTTTTAAGGAAAAATCTTTGAAGATAACGCCTGATATTACCATTAATGCTTCCAAACATACGTATGATTTAGCTTCTCTAAATATTCGTAGTGAGATATTGAACGCGGATATTAAAGGTGTACTGGATGATGAAATAAACATTAACTTAAAAGGGAACCTTTCTACTAAATTCTCGAACCTGAAAGGACAGCTTAAAGGTGTGCTACCCTCAGTTTTCCCAGATCAAGGGCAACTCACATCAGACCTTACCATAAAGGGGAGTCTCAAAAACTCAATTACAATAAAGGGCAATCACAACATAAAAGATGCAAAGATTATTTTCCCTTCTTCAAGTATAAAACCTGTTACTCCCCCTGAAACGATCTCTTTCTCTAGACTGACTGTGACCCATGATGCAGCATATAATGCGAATCAAGATAAATTCACACTCATGTCACTTAAAGCGGATTCTTCTTTCTTGAATTTGGAAGCATCAGGATCGCTCTCCCAGATTTCAAAAAATCTATCTTTGCAATGCCAGGGGAATGCTGATCTTGAGATGCAAGAGGTTCAAAAATCATTGAAGGATTTCCTGCCTGAAGGATTGACAACCAGGGGGAAGGGAAACATCACTTTTTCCTGTGGGGGAAACTTAAGTTCTCCTGATGATAAACCAATGCTTTCAACCTGGGACGGTAATGGATCATTGTCAGTTGATTCAATCAATTATCAAACTATTGGGTCAATTAAAGATCTCCAAACTAAAAATCTCTCTCTTAAAAAAGGTGTTTTGGATTCTACACTTATGTGTTTACTTAACAACGGTCCTACCCGGGCAGAAGGCGAATTCGATTTCGGTAAAAAAACCCCGGCCATGAAAGTGAATCTGGAAGCCAAAGATATTCAACTTTCGCAGGACCTAAAAATACTGGGGTACATAATTCCCATTCTGATAATACCACCTTCAGGCCAGCTTTCTGGAAAAGCTAATCTTTCTGCCCAGGCTTCCTGGCAAGGTACCAGTTGGGACTCTGAGATTGGCAAAACCATTAATGGGGAAGGGGAACTTATCTTGAATGATGGCACCATTCTCAGCCAGAATGTTTTATCACAGGTACTGAAATCTTTCGGCAAACCAGAGACCCTTAAATTCAAGCAGATTTCAACCGCTTTTCGTTTAAAAGATGAAAAACTTTACAATGATAATGTTCAGGTGAATGCTGAAGATCTAAATTTCCAAATCAAAGGCTGGACGTCACTCACATATATCGCTTCACAAAACGGGAACCCCATGGAATATAGCATCACCGGGGATTTTCTCAACGAATCTCTTGGCAGAGATGCTAAGAAGGTTCTATCCATTATAGGCGGTGGAGAACCTGTCATACCCGTTGTTATTGCAGGAACCGTGCAGAAGCCAAAGATAGCCATAAAAATGCCAAAGGCAGGTGATCTTATCCAGGAAATCTTCGGATCAGACAAGAAAAAGAGATAAACGATATTCTAATAACTCACTTACCACAAAGCCATACAATACAGAGGGATTGACACTATGATATCAAAGGTTATCAGTTTTATTACCACCGACATCTGGAGAATCCGCTTAAAGGATTTTTCGCAGTCGAAATCATTTTTTATCAAACAGCTAAGGATTGTTCTTTTAGTCGTGCGTGGATTTGATGAAGACAAATGCTATTTAAAAGCTTCAGCCCTGACTTTCTATTCACTTCTCTCTATTGTTCCTGTGGTTGCTATGCTATTTGGAATAGCACAAGGATTTGGTTTTCAAGAAGTATTGCAAAAGGAACTTCTCGAGCAATTCCCCGCTCAGGAAGAAGTACTGATTCAGGTCTTTAACTTTGCACAATCACTTCTTGAAAACACAAAAGGAGGTTTCGTAGCCGGTATAGGTGTTGTCCTTCTCTTCTGGACAGTAATCAAGGTACT
>CBDTTR010000246.1:0-3442 GCA_965363405.1 uncultured bacterium
CGCAACCCGCAACTCGTAACCCGCAACATTTAAATTAATTAATTCTACATTCGCTTAACCCAGCTCCCCCCACTCATATTGCAAAATATTCAATAAGCAAAGTCCTACCGTCTCGGTTCTCAAAATATATTTTCCCAGACTGACAGACTTAAAACCAGCTCGCCTTGCCATATCAACTTCCTCAGCAGTAAATCCACCTTCTGGACCTATAAGGATGATGATCTTTTGCTGAGGTTGATTATCGCTCAGTACCTGTTTTAACTTGATATTCTTTTCGTCTTCCCAGAGTATTATCTTAAGAGAATTAGCACCACATTCTTTTAACATTTCTCTGAACGGTAACATTTCTCCTATCTGGGGGACAACTGATCTCCCACACTGTTTTGTAGCTTCCAGTGCAATCCTCTTCCAGCGGATACATCTCTTTTTTAATTGCTCATCATTTAATGATGGAATCGTACGTTCAGAGAAGAAAGGAATAATGGTTGACACTCCCAACTCGGTTGCCTTCTGAACAATGAAGTCCATCTTTTTAGCCTTGGGTAACGCCTGTCCTAAAACAACAATTATTGAAGAGTCATCCCTGGGAGGACTCTTTTTCAGTAACTCTACCTCTACCATCTTAGAACTTTTAGAGATTATTGCTGCTTGATATTCCCATCCATTTTCATCAAGAAGATAAAGCGTATCTCCAACTCCCAGTCTAAGCACCCTCCCAATATGTCTTGCTTCACTCCCTCTTATAGTAGCTTTCCCATCGTTTACCCTGTTTTTTTCTAAAAAAAATCGCCTCATGACTATCATCCACAAGAAATTATACTTTTATCATTATAATAAACTCCACACCTTAATATGTCAAATGATTAGACGGGACAGGTTGCAGGGTTCAGGAAACAGGGACAAAAACTTATAAACATCCATTAGACAGGATTTTGTTTGTCATATGCTGGGTACAGATTTCATTCGCTTAGGGAAAAGCAAACTATGGGTTAATTATTTAAGACCCTGACCCCTGCACTCCGAACCCTAACAACGGCTAACTAAGTATTGACGTTTAATAGAAACTCATGGTATTAAGATATAGCTTTTCAATTGATAATTATATATTAAAAAAACTTCTTAATGGGATTAAATAATGAACAAAATTAAACCACAGATTCCAAAGGGGTTTAGAGACTTTTTACCTCCTCAGAAAGTTACACGTCAACATGTTATAGATACTATTCGGAACGTATTTGAAGTCTTCGGTTTCGAACCTTTGGAAACTCCTGCGCTGGAATACGCTTCCATATTAGAGGGTAAATACGGTGAAGAAGGAGAAAAACTGATCTACAAGTTTGATGATCGTGGAGGACGTAAAGTTGCTTTGAGATACGACCTCACCATCCCACTTTCCCGTGTCATTGCTATGTATCCTGCCTTGCCTAAGCCCTTCAAATGTTATCAGATTTCCCCGGTATGGAGGGCAGACAAACCGCAGAAGGGAAGATTCAGAGAGTTCTGGCAGTGTGATGCTGATATCGTAGGTAGTGAGAGCATGTTTGCAGATGCTGAAGTTATTACCACCATATACCACATACTGAAGGCACTCAATTTCAAACAGTTTAAAATAAAGATTAACAATAGAAAGCTTCTGAATGGAATTGCACAATCATTAGGTTTTCAAGTAGAAAAAATTTCTTCACTTCTGAGGATTATTGATAAGCTTGAAAAGAAAGGCATGGAAGGAATACAAGATGAGATGCTTAAACAAGGATTTCAAAAAGAAAATATTGATAATATACTTGAACTATTTAATATAAATTATGGTAATACTGTTGATTTAATAGATTTAAAAAGCAGGTTTTCGGATTCTGCACTTGTGGTGGAAGGTATCCAGGAATTAGAAGAACTGTTTTCTCATCTTTCATCCATGGAGGTCGATTCTAATTGCTACTGCTTCGATCTCTCTTTGGCAAGAGGCTTGGATTACTACACGGGTCCTATTTTTGAAACCACTGTAGATGAACCCAAAATCGGAAGCATTTCCGGCGGTGGCAGATATGACAACTTGATAGGAATGTTCAGCGATACCGATTTCCCTGCTACAGGATCCTCTTTTGGCCTGGAGCGAATCATTACAGTAATGGAAGAACTCAGCATCGTCCCATCACATAGTACCACCATAGAGGTTCTTATGACACTATTCAGCCCAGACATGCATAAAGATTCCTTAAGGGTAGCATCTCTATTAAGGTCTACTGGTATTAAAACTGAGGTTTACTTTACGCACGATAAACTGAAGAAGCAACTTACCTATGCCAGCAATAAGGGTATTCCCTTTGTCATTATCGAAGGTCCTGATGAGAAAAAAGATAATAAAGTAATTTTACGCAATATGATTAAGGGGATCCAAAAATCAGTTGCCTTTGATGATTTGGCATTCACTATAAAACAAGAGTTGAGTGAGCTATGAAATACGAGGGATTGGTCATACGTCCACCCAGTGAGGCGGACAGTCTTATCCTGCAAGTGACTGTTGGTTGCTCCCATAATAAGTGCACCTTTTGTCCCGCATACAAAGCAAAACGGTTCCGTATCAAAAGCTTTGATGAAATCAGGGATGATATCGATGAAGCAAGCATTCATGCACAGCACTTAAGGAGGGTCTTTCTTGCAGACGGTGATGCCCTTATAATACCTCAACAAAGGCTTTTAGAAATCATTAATTATCTCAATGAGAAGTTTCCCAAACTGACGCGAATCGGCA
The DNA here is from genome assembly GCA_965363405.1 of uncultured bacterium. Taxonomy (GTDB): domain Bacteria; phylum Desulfobacterota; class WTBG01; order WTBG01; family WTBG01; genus WTBG01. The sequence continues at coordinate 2,750 of CBDTTR010000246.1, forward strand.
TTTACGGCAATGCAAAAAGCATCCTCAAAAAGAGCATTGAGCAACTGAAAGCATTGAAGGAAAACAAGTTAAGCATTATTTATCTGGGAATTGAGTCAGGAGATGAAGAAACTTTAAAGAATATTCATAAAGGTATCACCTGTGAAAAGATGGTAGAGGCAGCTAAAAGGGTAAAAGAAGCTTCGATAAAACTTTCTGTTACGGTGCTATTGGGTGTAGCTGGCACAGAAAGGAGTGTCATCCACGCTAAAGAAACGGCAAGGATATTAACCGATATTCAACCTGATTACATTGGAGCTTTAACCCTGATGATTCCACCTGAAGCACCACTTTACAGAAAGGTAGAAGATGGAAAATTTAAACTGCCCTCCCCTTTCGAACTATTACAAGAGCTAAAAATCATGATTGCAGAGTCTGATTTACACAACTGCCTTTTTTTCTCCAATCATGCTTCAAACTACCTTCCCATAAAGGCAAGGCTGCCTAAAGATAAACATTCAAGTTTAAAACTCATTGATGAAGTACTCTCATCAGGTGATAAGACCCTGTTGAAACCCGAATACTTGAGAGCTTTATAACATCTCGCAACTACCTGCCAGCAAGCGTTATGATTGAAGAAAATCACCAGCAAATTGTATTATAACAACAGATTGCACGTGTTTTAATATTTTTCAAACCACGAGAAAGGAGATA
>CBDTTR010000247.1:0-3435 GCA_965363405.1 uncultured bacterium
TAAGTAGAAAATGGATATCCTGGGGGTAATAAAAACCAGAATTTGCAGTAGCCATCTACTGCAAATTCTGGGTTAAAAGCGATTTCTGAAAAAAAATTCATTGGGAAAATTTAATGAAGATAGATATTTAGAAGGGTTTTACGGACACTTACATCTTTTTGCTGGAATATTGAGAAGCGATGTTCTTGATGATTTGTGTGGTTGAAACTCCTTTGACTAAAGGGAGGGCAAAAACCTTTCCTCCATAAGATTCAACTATTTCTCTGCCCACTATGGTATTTAAGTTCCAGTCGCCTCCTTTAACCAGGATATCAGGCTTAACAGAAGCAATGATATCCAGAGGGTCGTCTTGGTCAAAGATGGTAACATAATCGACACTTTCCAAGGAAGACACTATTTCTGCACGTTCTTCCTGGGGAATGATAGGCCTCGGGGGACCCTTTATAGACCTTACTGAACGATCACTATTTAAAGCTACAATTAAAATATCACCAAGTCTTTTACCTTCTCTAAAACACCTTAAGTGGCCTATATGGATGAGGTCATAACAACCATTGGTAAACACTATTTTCTTATCTTTTTCTTTATGAAAATCAATAGCCTTTTTAAGTTCCTGTAAATCTTTTATTTTATCCCTCAATGATATCCCCTCTAGAAATCAAAGTCCACTGGTAACTCTTAAAACTTCACTATAGGTTGTTACACCTTTGATCATGGTTCTTATAGCATTTTCTCTCAACGTACTCATTCCTTCCTGGCGTGCTACTTTTGTAATATCTTCTACTGTGGTCTGTTTCCCAATGAGCTTTCGTACTCGTTCCGTTATTGCAAACATCTCAAAAATTCCTACTCTCCCTTTATATCCTGTCTTACGACACTGAACACAACCCTTTCCCCTCTTAAGCTCAATCTGTCCTTCCTGTTCTAAGCCAATCCCCAAACTCTTGAGTTCATCCTGCCCCAAAACAACACTTTCCATACAATTAGGACAAATTCTACGAACAAGCCTCTGGGCAATTACTCCTACAAGTGTAGCATTAATTAAAAAAGGTTCAACCCCTAAATCGATAAGACGGGTAATCGAAGAGACAGCATCATTGGTGTGTAAAGTACTTAGGACAAGATGTCCAGTAAGAGCAGCCTGTATCGCATTTTCTGCTGTCTCTAAATCCCTGATTTCTCCTACCATGATAATATCAGGATCCTGACGCAGGATGTTCCTTAAAATGCTGGCGAAGGTAATTCCTGCTTGCGGCTGAACAGCAATTTGATTGAAATCAGGGCAAACCATCTCTATGGGATCTTCAACGGTGGTAATATTTTTCTCCGGAGTAGACAAAAAGCGAAGTGATGAATACAGAGTAGTTGTTTTTCCGCTGCCGGTAGGACCGGTTACCAAAATAATTCCATGGGTATGTTTAAGAAAAGAATTATAGCTCATCAAATCCATGGGGAAGAAACCCAATTCTTCCAGGCTTTGGAAGAGTATATCGGGGTTTAATACCCTCATCACAACCTTTTCACCAAAAGCTACTGGAACAGTTGAAACCCTTAATTCTGCTTCTTTTCCTCCATAAGCAACTTTCATTCTTCCATCCTGCGGGCGCCTCTTCTCAGCAATATTGAGCCTTGACAAGCTCTTTATGCGAGAGACAATGGCAGGATAAACAGCCTTTGGCAAAGAGTAAATGTCATGAAGGATACCATCAATTCTAAGCCTGCAGGTACCAGACTCTCTTTTCGGTTCGATGTGAATATCACTCGCTTTCTGTTCAAATGTATAATTCAATAAATAATCGACGGCATTTTTTACGTGCTGATCAGTAGATTCAATTTCATGAGATGGTTTTAATTTCATATACTGTTCTAAATTTCCCAGATCAGCAAGAGGAGAAACCAACTCCTTCTCAGCTGCAACTATCGACGACTTAAATCCATAAAATTCCGTAATGATCTTTAGGATATCCGTTTTAGTACTGACCACAGGGGAAATTTTTGCTCTGCTCACCCTTTTAATATCCTCAAGGGCTTCATGATTCAAAGGGTCGTACATGGCAACCTTTAATTCTCCATCGATAAGCTCAATAGGTACCATCAGATGTTTAATAGCAAAAGGTTTGGCAATCATTCTGGTAACGACATCGAGATTAAGCTCGAGAGGATCTATCTTTTTAAAGGGAATTGCTAGATTATCAGCAATTGCACGCATAATAATCTCTTCCGTTAACTCCTCTTTGTTATTCAGTCTTTTGATTTTCATCGAGCTGATAATGTCAACAGGAGTAATCTCGTGTTCATTAGTCTCAGCTGAAAAACCATCATTTTGTTTGATAGACCTAATCCTCTTAAGTTTTGATCGTTGAACACTTTCCTGAGAGATAACAGACTTTTTCTGCTCAGCAGAAATAAGATTACTACTTAAAAGTATATCGCATATACGATCTATATTCATAAAAGATGCTACCATAAATGAACCTCAGCTTTCTCCTATATATATGTTGAAACTCTGTGAACATCTGCCACCACACCCATCGCTCACCATAATATCTATCGGATAGCTACCAGTTAAACCTTTAGGTATTTTCCACTCTACTATACCAGTTGCTGGATCAAGGGTCATACCATCCGGCGCTGAAGATGAAAGGGATAAGACCAAAATATCCTGATCCGGATCATTTGTATTTATCTTATACATGAAGAAACCTTCGCAAGCAATTTCAGGCTGTGTCCTTGAGGTAATTAAAGGAGGGCTGTTGGCAATTCGTATGGTCTCTGCCTCGAATGTTCTCCCATAAACTTCCCGATCCGAGGGAATAATTCTACACTGAATACTGTCTCCACGTTCAAAACATGAGCTGGATAAAACATGTGAAGTCTCGTTTAAAATCCCCTCTCCGTTTTTAATCCACTGATAGGAATAGACGATCAGGTCATCATCTTCATCAGATGCTTTAATCTTTACTTCTAACTGGCTATTAGTATAGGAAGGCTGAGGCTGAATAGTTGCTGAAGAAATTATGGGTTCTGTATTTATAATAACCACAGATGCAGATTCAACAGGTCTTCCAATTGCCTCCCCTTGAAGAGGAGTTACAACAACCGAAATAGCATCATGCTTTGAGAAATTGAAGTGACTCAGGGTTTTAAAGGTTTCACCAAAGATCTCTTTGCCATTACGCTTCCAGCAGTACTTAAAAGCCGTGCTTTCACCTTCCACACCTTCAGTTGCTACACTTAATTTGCTAAAGGCCCTGGGATTCTCAGGCGTAATTCTTAAAGAGAGTGTAGCTGGGTAAGGAGGAAAATTTTCAGGCTGGCTTTTACAAGAAGGATTTATCCCCAACGTCAGGATTATGAAGACACCCGCAAGTAACACCCCGCAAATTCTATAATACATTAATAAAAAATCCTCTTCCTGAAAATCTATTTTCTGGT
>CBDTTR010000248.1:0-3337 GCA_965363405.1 uncultured bacterium
CGCAAAATGACGGCTTCCCGTCGTCCATTTCCCGTGAGGACGTTGCCATCGTTTGTGTGAAAGCTTTGGTACATAAAGAGGCCAACAATAAAACCTTTGAGGTCAGAAATGGCGGTGATGGACTAATCACCAGTCGTGTCGATTGGGCAAAGACATTCAGCAAAATGGTCGTGCAGTCCGATAATTTCTAGATCGTTAAGAATGTTGAAGCAGGGACATTTATTTTCCGAGACGCGAATAGCATTCTTTTATCTGTAAAGAAAGTTCTATGAAAATTGCCTTTATTTCCGACTTGCATGTTGATATCTCGCCAGAGAGTTTCAAACTTATTGATCATATAATTGATAGATTATTCGTTATTAAACCTGACATTTTCATTATCGCTGGTGATATTGCTGCTAATACTCAAAAGTTTGAAAAGACACTAAACAAATTTTCTTCTCTTTCATGCAAAAAACTCTTAGTCGCAGGTAACCACGACATCTGGATTGATTCCCCACCCAGTCTGCAGAGAGGTATTCACAGCGAAATAAAATATAGAGAAATCCTCCCTCAGATATGCAAACGCAACGACTTTCTCTACCTGGGATTAGAACCTCATTTAATAGATGGGATCGGCTTTGCGGGAACTATAGGCTGGTACGATTATACTCTGAGAAATAAAAAATACGATAGCAGGTTCTCTATCGAAACATACCGGAACAAACAGTATAATGAGAAACTCACATGGAGTGACCGTAATTTTGCCTATTGGATGAATGGCTCAGGGAAAAGAAGAAAAAGTGATGAAGAAGTAGCTCAAGAGATGGAAGATTCATTGCAAAAACAAATATCATCACTTAATCATCAGGGTGCTGATAAAATCATAGTTGTAACCCACCACGTTCCCTTCAGTAAAATGCTTTTCTACCCAAATCGTCTTCCTTTTGACTTCTTTAGCGCATTTATGGGCAGTGAAGGGCTGGGGAATATCATCCTGGGTGAACGCACTGTTACCCATACCATCTGCGGTCATAGTCATACAAAAAACTCACTTAAGATAGGACACGTTCAGGCTATGAAAAGTCCTTTAGGATATCCCAGTGAGTGGCGTACTGGAAACACAAACAAGCTCATAAATAAAAGGCTCAGTTATTTTGAGATATAATAAGATTTATCCAGCATCAAGTATCCAGTATCGCTTTGTTAATAGCATCACATCTTATGTTCACTGAATAATTTGTTAAAAAGGAAATACCGAACCTGTCTAATTAAAGGAGACAAGCAACATGGACAAACAGTTTGAAGAGATGATGAGGAAGAAAGTTGAGCTTGACCGCCTTAAAACAGAGAAAGATGCAATTGAATTCTGGCATACGAAACTTGTAGAAATAAAAAATGAGCAGACATTAGAAGCATTTCAAAGCAAGCTTAATGAAATTATTAAAGTCATGGGAAACAGGATGAGTCTTCTTGAAAGGGAAAGCAAGAAAGTGTAGATTTAGAATTTCATGCTTTTACTTAACTATATATTAACCTCAGCGTACTCTGCCTGCCCCGTTAAATGTTTACCATGTAAAATGATTATTTGTGCAAATAGTAGATTATTCAAGCTGGGACAATGTTTATTTCAACATGGCGAAGCGATTTATCTGGGGCGATCTCTGTGGTGAATATCTAACATGCAAATCATTGATGCTCACATACACGCCGATTTTGACAGTCAGTGGCTCAAACGCATAGGATATTACTGTGGTGTTGATTTCAGTTCTAAGGGACTCACAAAAGAAATGGAATCATGCAATGTGACACACTGTGTTTCGATGGGACTTCGCAGCCTTGATCTGGGAATGGACATTCATGCGCCTACTCCTTATGAAACAGCAGAAAACCTCAGGTTGCCAGACATTACTTACATTGGCGGGATCAATCCTTTCTTTGCCGGCGATAAATATTTGGAAAGAACCCGTGAGTGTATTGCTTCTGGTAGAATTAAAGGCCTTAAAATATATCTTGGGTACTTCCCTTTCCCTCCTGATGCACCGGTTTATCGAACATATTACCGATTAGCTGAAGAACTTAATGTTCCTGTTGTCTTCCATACCGGAGATACAGAATCTTCCAATGGCAGGTTAAAATATGCTCATCCATTAGGCATTGATGAGATAGCAGTAGACTATCGACAGGTAAAATTTCTTATAGCTCATCTGGGTAATCCCTGGCTTATGGATGCTGCCGAGGTAGTAAGCAAAAACAATAATGTTTATGCTGACCTCTCTGGATTTGTGGCAGGAAGCAATGATTATCGTTATGTACTTAAATATCAACTGCCCCGAATCAAAGAAGCAGTAGAATGGATTGATAACCCCTCCCGCTTGTTGTACGGCTCTGACTGGCCACTTACTCCCATGAAAGAATACATCGAATTTATTCGCACCCTTTTCCCCAATGAAGACAATCAAGAAAAGGTCTTCTACAAAAACGCCCTCCAGTTTTTTTCCATACACCTTTAATTCCTGCGCAACAGGACATGATATCCGTTGTACGTTCTCCGTGTTTCGTGACCGCTGTTAACTGGCTGCAGTTAGTCTTTTAATTTCACGGACGACGGTTAACGAACACGGATCACGGCCTTCACGTCTCAACCCCCTATATCCGTTCTTCGTGCCCGTGACTCGTGACCCTGACTGACGTCAAAAAACTTGCTTGTGCCTTTCCTGTTTTTGAGAATGATAGGCTGGCTTTGGTAGCTGTGTTTAATGAGGTTCTATTTCTGGCTAATAAGGGGAAAGTATGCCTGACGCAGATGAAGGAGGATATTATTTAGAATCGGAATAAAGATATCAAACGTGTGATCTTGCATAAGCTCCAACAATTCCTCAGCAAAGAGGGCGGTCATAACCTTCAGTTCATATTTATCCTTAGTAAGAAACTTAATCCAAGCAACAACAGAAATTCCAATATTATCTTGATAATCACCTATGAGTATGCGCAGTTGGCGCCTTTTGGGATTATTTATAAGCTGCAATTTTGGTTTTGAAAACTTTGACCTTTTTGTTGGCAAACTGGAGCTTCTGGAGAAAACAACCTTAATTTTATCCCGACTGCATTTATCCTTCATCTTCTGCCTTTTATCCTTTTATTCATATTTGATGTAGAATTGCATTTTAATCCAGGCAATCTCGTATTCAATGACACAGAGTCTTTCATCGACATAAATAATTAAAATAGCATAAGAGTGTGATACATGTGGTCATTGCATCCATTTTTTCTCATCTCATATCCCACATCTTCTACCCAGCTCCCTGTTTTTTTTCCCTTCTTCATCCCATATCTCATATCCCAAATCGCACATCCT
>CBDTTR010000249.1:0-3292 GCA_965363405.1 uncultured bacterium
CTGCATTGCCCTTTTTGGAAACGTAATTCCCCGAAGATGCTCACCTTTAACCAGGTTAAAAACATACTTGCAACTATCCATCAATTGGGAATAAGAATTCTTATTCTAGAAGGTGGAGAACCTTTTCTCTGGAAAGATGGGGAATATTCTATTCATGATGTGGTAGCGTTTGCAAAATCTCTATTCTTCAGTGTGGGAATTACCACCAATGGAACTTTCCCACTTACTGTTAAAACCCATACTGTCTGGGTAAGTATTGACGGTCTCAAGGAAACCCATAACCAGATACGAGGAAATTGCTTTGACAAGGTGATGGAGAACATACAAAATTCCTCTCACCCTAATATTTATGCAAACATTACTATTAACCAGACGAACTATCAGGAAATCCCTGAACTTGTAAAGTACCTCACTGGCAAAATCAAGGGGATCACCATCCAGTTTCATTACCCCTATGAAAAAGGGGATACTCTAACACCCTCTTTTGAACAAAGGAAAGAGACACTTAATAATCTCATCTCTCTCAAGAAAGAAGGATACCCCATTGTCGATTCTTACCTCTGCCTTGAGTCCTTAAAAGACAATAGCTGGGATTGCCAGGACTGGATGCTGGCTAACGTTGAACCAGATGGCAGCATTAACCTGGGATGTTATGTGAAGGGGAGAGGAGACATTCAATGCAAAATGTGTGGTTTTGCTGCTCATACTGAAATATCACTAGCCTATAGCTGGCATATTGAATCCATTCTCACAGGCAAGAAGATATTTCGATATGGGAAGGCAGTGAAGGATGCTGCGATTTCGGATTTCGGCCCGCCCTGGCGCTGATTTAAGAATTGCATTACTGCCTTTCTTACAGACTAAAACTAAATATACGGCACTTACAATGTGGCCGGTCTGGGCCAGGGATTGCAGATTGCGGAATGAAAGACCAAAAATACTGGATTCTTGATGCATGATGCTGGATAACCCAATTTAGGGATTGGGGAATTGAGGGATTTAGGAATTGATTTATTAGATACTGGATAAAATAAATGAGGGATTTTGGCCCCGGTGAAATAGAAGCAAAGATCATTTCACGGGGTAAAATTTCAGGATTAATGTTTATAACATTATTTTATTCTTTTTAAAAACTTCTGCGGTTCGAAATTCCTTGTTCGATATTCGATGTTTTAAACAGGCTAAAGCTATTTCCCTGAAAGGCAAAAGTTTTAAGCCTGGCAAATGGAAAAACAAAAACAATGTCTGTTAAATTAAAAGTTAAAGAGAAACTACTGCTTCACACCTGTTGTGCTCCTTGCTCTCCATATGTAATTGAACTTCTTCAAGGGGAATTTGAGGTGAGTGCTTTTTTTTATAACCCCAACATTCATCCACTTGAAGAATATCAACTCCGGTTGAAAGAAATGGAACAATTTTGCAAGAACATTGGTGTTGAATTGATCATAGGACGCTACGATATTGACCAGTGGTTTCAGATAACAAAAGGAATGGAGAACGAAAAGGAAGGGGGCAAACGTTGTGAGCTTTGTTTTAAGATGAGACTGGATAAATCAGCATGCATTGCGCAAAAAAATGATTTTCAACACTTTACCACTACCTTGACAGTCAGTCCTCACAAAAACGCAATGGTCATTAACCAGCTTGGACACGAGTTACAGAAGAAATCTTGTGCAACTTTTTATGAGGCAGATTTTAAAAAGCATGACGGATTTAAAAAGAGTTGCGAGCTTAGTAAAAAACATGGCTTTTACCGCCAGAACTACTGTGGGTGTATGTACAGTCAACGAAAGTAAATAACAGTGACGGTGATTATAAGTTGAAAACCAATCCAGAATCATATACAAAGAGAGGGATTAAGGGATTCAGAGATTCAAGAATTGAGGGATTGCCGTTTGAAATTCCTGAATCCCTGAATTCATAATCTAGAATGGAATAAAATGTCTTCATAAGAGGAGATAATATGAAAGCCTTTGAAATGATTACTATCCCTGCAAGAGAAGAAAAGCCAAGAAAAACAGGCCTGACCACTCTGCTTGACAGGGGAATAGGTTATCATGCAGCTTTAGACTTGACAGAACAGGCAGCAGATTATATTGACCTCATCAAACTGGGCTGGGGAACATCCAGGTTAATGCCTGAAGAAACCATAAAGAAAAAAATAAGACTCTACCGGGACAATCAAATTATGGTAAGCAATGGAGGCACTATCCTGGAGATTGCCTATCAGCAAGGCAAAGCAACTGCTTTCCTTAAATCGGCTAAAGAATTAGGAATGGACTCCATTGAGGTTTCCAACGGAGTTGTCACCATAAACAAAGAAGACAAGCGAAATTTAATTGTTGAAGCAAAAGAGCTCGGCTTGGAAGTCTTCTCTGAAATTGGCAGAAAAGATCCTCTTGAAGATGCTAAACTTACATTAGAGGATAGGGTTGAAGAAGCAAAGAATGATATGGTAGCAGGAGCCTCTAAAATTATTATCGAGGCACGGGAAGGAGGCAAGGGATTGGGTATCTATGATGACAAGGGAAGTGTAAAAGAAGAGATGGTAAGATCGCTCGTTTCAGAAATCGGTCTGGGGAATATCATATTCGAGGCACCAGACAAAAGCCAACAAGTCCATCTCATTCTTAGTCTGGGTATTAATGTCAATCTGGGAAACATCAGACCCGATGATGTTATTCCTCTTGAAACACTCAGGAGAGGGCTGCGAGGAGATACCCTTGGAAAGCTGTAGAATCAGCACAGGAGTGAGAGGAGCAAAAAGCACCAAGCATAACGAATGCTGTGTAATCATTGATGTTTTAAGGGCATCGAGTACCATTGTAACTGCTCTGGCCAATGGGGTACAAGAAATCCTTACAGTCACCAGCATAGATGATGCATTAAAACTAAAGAAGAAAAGGTATACGACAGTTGGTGAACGAAAAGGAGTTAAAGTTCCCTGCTTTGACCTTGGAAATTCTCCTGTTGAATTCCTGAACACGATTAGGAATCATCCCATAAAAAAGATAGCATTGACCACAAGCAATCTGACCCGGGTTATGGCACATCTTAAGACTGCTTACATCTGTTCCAGCCTCAATCTCACTGCTGTTAGCGAGGTTCTACAGGGACAGAAAGTTAACATCGTGGCTGCCGGAGGAGTTCATGGAATTGTAGAAGATTTAGGCGTTGCTCTAGCACTTATGATGAGGTTAAAAGGAATAAAACTCCAAAAAGGTTTAATCAAAAAGATGATTACCCATTCCTATGCGGCCAGATACTTATCTGACATAGGTTATGGAGATGA